>CAYZHU010000027.1:0-14922 GCA_964477585.1 uncultured bacterium | reverse complement strand
GAGCGGCAAAAAAGGGCCCGCATCCTCGAATCGGAAGGGATGCGCCAGTCGCAGATCAACGAATCGGAAGGACAGAGGCAAGCGCAGATCAACATGGCAGAGGCGACCCGCGAGCGGATTGTTCTTGAATCGGAAGCAGCGAGAGTGGACCGGATCAACCGGGCGAAAGGGGAAGCGGAAGCGATCGAAGCGCTTGCAGCCGCGAGCGCCAACGGCATTGAGCGGATTGCCCAAAGCCTAGGCGCAACTGGAGGGGAGAAGGCAGCGTCTCTCCAGATCGCCGAGAAGTACCTCGAAGCGTTCCGCCAGCTTGCCAAGGAGACAAACACAATCGTTCTCCCTTCTAACCTACAGCATCCAAGCTCGATGATCGCAGAAGCGATGGCGATTTACGATGCCGTCAAACAGAAAAAGCCTGTCCCTTACCCTATTCCTGTAGAAAAATGACCTAACGATAACAGTTTATATAATAAAGACAGAAAATAAATATATTAAATAAAAAGATTTTACATGTCAGTCTCTCTTATGCCTTCTGTACACACAATTCACGTTTCACTAGTTTACGAATACGTTAATGTCGGCCCCGAAATCAAAGCTTCTAAAAATAAAAGAGAGCGCTCAGCTATCCAGCCACACACAAGATATAGGCGTGGATTACAGGATTTATGTGCAGAATTAAGGCATACGCTTTTTAAGCATCAAGAAGTAATAGATGATCCTAAAAGTCGCGCTTATTATAATCAGCTTGATGAAGATGCTGTATACGTAGAAGCAACTAAAAGAATTGCGGAATTAATAGAAAAAGAAGAAAAGTTGATAACAAGCATTGTTCTTTCCTCTAAATTAGATAAGCCTGTTCCTCAAGTCTTAATGGATAGTATGAGTAAGACGCACAGACATTGGCTGAAAAAGGGTAATGGATGGCGCATCGGCAGAAAAATACCAGAGAAAGGATATGCCGATCTCGAAAAATTTTATAATAGGTGTTATAGGAAACTCTAACCAAGCGGCATTGAGCGAATTGCCCAAAGTCTATGAGGGTGTCTACAAAGTCAGCGGTCATGCAGATTTTAAGGCATTTTTGATGAGATTTTGCAGGACTTGATCTCGACATACGCTGAAACCATAGGCGAGATCTAGACGTGCAAAAGATCGCAAAAAGGGCTAAAAGATGCGATCGATCACTTTGTAGACACCCTCTAAAACGCAACTGGAGGGGAGGAGTAGGCTACCCTATTCCTGTAGAAAAATGACAGTCGATCGTTTTAATTATCAATGAGTTATGAAATTTAATTAATAGTAAGAATTTGTTTTTAATTTTATTTATTATTGTGGTATAATATTAATTTAAACTTAAAATAAGGTTTTTATGTCAGTTCCTTCTTCTGTTTTACCTCTCCAAAATTCGCCAAATGTGGGTACTAAGAGGCGGAGTTCAGATACTTTGACAGCTCAAAGATATCGGGATAGAATTAATGATGAACTTGAAGACGTTAGAGCAAAACTTTTAAGCAATCAGCAATTAATGGCAGATCAGCTTAAAACGTCTTATGTTGGGACTCTTGAATATATTCCAATAGGAGACATAGGCGACGCAGCAGTAAGTAGAATTCAAGAATTAAAAGAGATAACAGAAAGACTAGAAAAAAGAAGAGAAGAAAAAGAAATTAAACGTGCTGTTCTTAACTCTACAACGCTGAAAGCTCCTCAAATTGCAACAGATTTTATGTTAGTAGCGCTAAATGATTGGTTAGAAAACCGTAATGGAAAGGCCATCGTTTCAGAAATAAAGGAGGAAGGAAACCCCTCCCCCCGCGCATTAGATTCTGAGAATGCTTAGAAGCCTGCGCCGACAGAGATTTCGGCGAGCGGGCCAGGAAGTCCGCCTTTAGAGGCAGCGGCAATCGCTGGCTGGCTCACGTCGATCTGGATAAAGCTCTTCCAGCTCGCGTGCCGGTTCATTTCAAAACCTGCAGCAATGTTCGGAATCAGACCCATGAACTCCCGTTCATCTTTTGTCTTCATCCCACCCCAAGCAAGACCTCCGCCTGCATAGAGACTGCTGTTCTTGTCTGCAGAGATATAGTGGAGATAGTTGGCTTTCGGAACGGTGTAGAAATAGGTATCTTTCTTCCCTTCCTCATCGCGTGTGTAACGGCGATTGTAACTCGCAGAAATATCGATTGCAGATGATCCAGAAGTGAGACGGTAGCCAAGACCTAAGCCAGGCACCATTTTCACATCTTCAATCGCTTCTGCTGGATAAGAATCGGAAACTCCCATCCTCAGATATGTGTATCCTTTTTTTGGAGTGGCTTTCTCGTCGAGAGAGATCACCGGTTTTTTGTCGATTCCAATATCAGAGATCAATGCAGGAACAGATTCTTGTGCGAATCCGAGACCTGCTACGAGTGTCAAAATTGCGATATTTATAGTCTTCTTCATAATTACCTCCTGAAAAAGAATGTCAATTATCTAAAGGATCGGTTAATTTCGGCAACTAAAATAAAAATTCTTGGTTCAAAATTTTTTGAAATTAGAACCACAGAGATAGACACCACAGAGGCGGGGCCGCCCCGCACCCCAAAGAAGAATAACCATAGAGAAGAGAAGAAGGTTGCTCCTTCTGCCACCCTCCCCCGAAACGGGGCCCCTGTGTGCGGCAACGCGATGCCAATGCACTAAAATTTCTTCCTCGCGAGAGATTGTTGTGGGATTAGACTTCATGCAACAATGGGAGAAATCATTCGAAAGAAATCTATTCTTCTTGGGGTGCGGGGCCACCCCGCCTCTGTGGTGTCTATCTCTGTGGTGAATTTTGTAACTTTATGCAACAATGCCGAAGAATGATGGGATTGATCAAAAGATATCCGCTTCCTCTGTTTGTTTTGTTTGGCCTCCTGGTTGGAGTTATCGCCTGGTTTGGTTTCCAAAGGGAGGTCGCCAACTGGATTTGGCTTGCGACTTTAGTGATCGGCGGAATCCCGATCGTGTATCAAACGGTCAGAGGGATGCTTCATGGACAATTCGCTTCCGATATCGTTGCGATGCTGGCGATCATCACAGCTCTCATTCTCGGTCAATTCTTCGCCGGCGCAGTGATCGTTTTGATGCAATCAGGAGGAGAGGCGATCGAAGCGTATGGCCTAAGAAGAGCATCTTTTTCTCTCACTGAACTTCTAAAAAGGGCGCCCAGGATCGCAAGAAGAAAGAGAGATCACCAATTAGAAGAGATCGATGTACAGAAAGTCGAAGTGGGCGATCTTTTGCTCGTAAGGCCTGGCGATCTAGTCCCAGTCGACGGAACAATCGTCAATGGGAATGGGGAGATCGATGAATCGGCAATCACGGGAGAGCCGCTTGCCAGGGGAAAGGGGCCAGGGGATAAACTCCTCAGCGGAAGCGTCGCAGTGAATGGCGCAATCGAGATGAGGGCCGATAAATTAAGCCAGGAAAGCCAGTATGCAAAAATCGTAAATTTGGTGAGGAGAGCGCAGGAAGAAAAAGCCCCGATCCAAAGATTGGCCGACCGGTATGCGATTTTCTTTACTCCTCTTACTCTTTTTATGGGAGCTCTAGGCTATTGGATTACGAAAGATCCCAACACGATCCTTTCGGTCCTCGTCGTTGCGACGCCCTGTCCTTTGATCTTGGCAACTCCGCTAGCTGTGATCTGCGGGATCAACCGGGCGGCCGATGCGAGTATCATCGTGAAAGGGGGCGCTCCGATTGAGCAGGTCGCATCGACCCAAGCAGCTCTTTTTGATAAGACTGGAACCATCACGTATGGGACTCCAACAGTAGAAAAATGGGATCCCGAGGAGATCCTGTATGATGTAGCAGCAATTGAACAATATTCTTCCCATCCGATTGCACAAGCGATCGTGAAGAGGGGGTTGGAGAAGTTCAGCTCTCTTCCTTTTCCTGATGAATTTCAAGAGATCCCGGGACTAGGGATTATAGGGAAAATCCATGGGAAGGAATACGCGATAGGTTCTCTCCATTTTTTGGAAAAAAGATTGGGCAAACAGCAGAACAACCACTTGGATCAGCCTCTAGTGTACGTAGCTTGCAATCAAAAGATCGTGGGCCATATTGCGCTCAGCGACGAGATCCGGCCCCATATCCCTGAGATGATCGAAAAGCTCCATACTTTAGGAGTGAAAGAGATCGCGATGCTCACGGGAGATGGGCATAAGAATGCCGAGATCATCGGCAAACAGGCGGGGATCAAAAAAATTTACGCGGAATTGAAACCAGAAGAAAAAGTGGAAATCGTCAAAAAGGTCCGTGAGCGTTACGATCCGGTGATTATGGTTGGGGATGGGATCAATGATGCCCCCGCACTGGCTACTGCGACTGTAGGGATTGCGATGGGAGCATACGGCACTGCCATCTCTGCTGAAGCGGCCGATATTGTCCTTCTTGTCGACGACCTGAATAAGGTCCCCGAAGCGATTGCGATTGGAAAGAGGATGCTCTACATTGCAAAACAGAGCATTTGGATTGGGATCGGCCTCAGCTTCCTTCTGATGGTGGTGGCCGCTTTTGGCTATATCATCCCTGCGATCGGGGCGCTTTTACAAGAAATCATCGACGTCGCAGTGATCCTCAACGCCCTGCGCGCCCGCCATTGAGACTTCACCGCAATAACTATATTAGTGGACTGGACCGGTTTATTTAACACCGAGAGAGCAAGAAAAACAATAATTATTTGATTTGATTTTATTTAATAGTTCACATTAATATTGATTTTGTAAAAAAATTTTGGAAAATTATTTATGATAGATGCTTTATCAAATATTTCTTATTTAGAGTATTCAATTGAAGAGTCAGTCTCCGATGAAGAAAAGATCAAAGAGACGCTCTTAGATAAATATAAAAATGGAAAGGGATACCCCATTCTTCATTATGCGATTGAGATAGATGACCTGGAAGGAGTGAAAGAGATTCTGCAATATTTCCCCGAGCAAATAAATCAAAAGACTCCAGACCGTACACTGATGATAGTAAAAGATGACTATAGGCTGGTTCACAATGCCAATGGAGACTGGTATTTGGAGCCTGTGCCGAAGGGGAAACACTTGGGTCCTGTCACAGAACGGGGGATGGGGCCCTTGCTTCTTGCCCTTTCTCAAGGGAAAGAAGAGATGGCGCTCTTATTGCTTGAACAGGGAGCTGACGCGAACGAAAAGCCCCCCGCTGTTCGCGAAATGATAGGGTATGGCGAAACGAATGGGAATTACACAAAGACTTGGCCTCTCGCTTATGCGATCCAAATGAATAGCGAAAAATTAGTAAAAGCTCTATTAGAGGCAAAGGCCGATCCTTTCCTAAACTGTTATGAAAAACAATACTTTTCAATTCTTCCTTTGGAAGCGTACAGTTCTTGGGATTTCTCGGAAAAATTGGGGTATAGGAAGATTACTGAAATGCTTCTCTCTGATCCAAACTGGAGAACGGAGCTAACACTAAGAATAGTGGATATGCACTATGGAAAAGATCACTGGATTCCTCAGTTTATTCGAATGAGTGAAAAATAGATTTATTTCACGACTCGATGTTTTTCTTGACCATTTGGACTTGGCGGCGAAGAAGATCGTTGATTTGGATCTGGTCTGTGATTTTCTTCCACGCATGAAGAAGAGTAGAATGGGTTTTGCCTCCAAATGAGGCGGCGATTTTCATTAGAGAGTCGTCGATCATTTCCTTCGCGAGATACATCGCCACCTGGCGCGCAAGTGCGATTTCTTTATGGCGCGATTCCCCTTTGAGTTCCGAAATTCGGACTTCGAATACAGCGGCGACGCTCTTTAAAATCTCTTCGACCGATATTTTCTTATTCGGCGCATTTGTCTGGAACATCTCGCTCAAGATTTTTTCCACGACATCTTCATTGAGGGTTTGCGACATGAGTCTCGAATGGGCGGAGAGGCGATTGATCGCTCCTTCGATTTGCCGGACATTGTTGTAGATATGTTCGGCGATAAAGAAGGCGATTTGATTGGGGATGTTGAGGCCGCGCGATTCCGATTTGTGTTTGATGATAGCGACGCGGGTTTCAAGATCGGGAACTCCCATATGAGCGACGAGGCCCCATTCCATTCGAGCGACCATCCGCTCAGATAATTTCAGTTGTCCAGGCGGCTTATCGCTTGTGATGACGATCTGTTTATTTTGGTTGAGAAGCGTCTCAAACGTATTGCAAAATTCTTCTTCGAAATTGAGACGATTTTGGAGAAACTGGATATCGTCGACCAGCAGAAGGTCGAGATTTCTATAGTAGCGTTTCAGTTTATCAATCGATTTATTCCGCAAGTGATCGACGATATCGTTGATAAACCCTTCGGTTGTGATCGCCTGAACCCTCAATTTTTTGTGGTGTTCCGCAACATAATGGCCGATGCTGTGGAGCAAATGGGTCTTCCCAAGGCCGACGCCTCCATGGATGAAGAGGGGATTGTACGATTTCCCTGGGCGGGCGGCGACGCCTACCGCGGCCGATTTGACGAATTGGTTCGAAGGGCCTTCGATGAAATTTTCAAAGACGTAAAGAGGGTTCAGCTTCAGGTCATAGAGAGGAGGCTCTTCCGCAACTTCTATCGCTCCACTCAATTGAGGAGTGATTTTAGGTTCGGCAGCTGCTAGTACGAACCGGATGGCAGGTTCGCCGGAGCCTTTTAAGGGGACGAAGTTGCAGAGGACGTCTTTGAAATTGGCCAGAAGATATTCTTGGACAAATGGATTGGGCACTTCTAAGGTGATCTCTTCGTGCGCAGCTTCTATTAATCGGATCGGGGCGATCCAATTCTTAAACTCTGTAGAGGAGCATCGGTTTTCGATGAATTCGAGGAATTGGACCCAGCCATTTTTGACTTCACAATCGAGCATGTTTGCAAAGTTAACAGAAGACTCATTTTTAAGACAGATTACTTGTAGGCTAGGATGAGAGCGGCAGCGCAGGAAGAAAAGATCGGTCTCCGCGCCTTTGCGTTGATTTCTTCGGAGAACGGGGGCTCGGTTCGGTCTCGGTCTCGCACGGTATAAGTCGAGAGAATTATTTATAGGCTAGGATGAGAGCGGCAGCGGCTGAAGAGATCCCTTTATCTTCGCATTTTTCCAGTTCCATCGCCTGGACTAGCCCTTGCCTTTTATAGCCTAGCATGAAAAGCGCTTTGGCCCGGTTGAGCTGAGTGAGCAAATGGCCCGGTTCTAGCTTCAAAGCCCGATCGAGATAGTCGAGCGCTTTGAGCCCGTTGCCCACTTGAAGATGAAGGGCGCCGACAGTTTGCAAATCATAAGGAGTAGGAGGGGCTAGGACAGCCAAAGCATCAAAGAAGGTGAGGGCGACATCGTAGATTCCTTGTTTGATATAGGCGTAGGCCACATAGCGGAGATCGTCGATCTGCTCTTTTCCCCATCCCAAAATTTCTAACCAGTTGACGTCGCTCATCATTAGCCCCGTTGGTACTGGTTGCGGCGAGAATTGATGAGAATGAGAGTTTTATCGAGTTTCGTGATCGTTTGAAGAAGGGCTGTCAATATTAGACGCTCCTTCTCCTCTTCTTCTTGATCTTGGCGCTGCTCCCCTTCTCTCTTTCTAGAAAATGGTTTTTTAAGAAGATCTTCGATGCTCTCCAGTTTTTCAGCATCCGCCTCCTGCTTCTCATAGCCGCCTAATGAGGGGATGAGCTGGTAGGAGAAAAATGCCTTGGGCGCCCCAAAATAATCGGGCGGGGGCATAAAGTTGGCCCAGAGCATCGTCCGGCCAGGAGAGTAGAGAATGTCAAACTCAGAAGGTATATAAGGTTTTGCAACCGATACTTCAGTCTTTTGCGGGATTAGGCGGGACTCGTCGACAATGCGCTTGTCGAGAATCTCCATATCCTTCGCATAGCGGATCGACGATTCAATCCCGAGATTATCGATGGTTTTTGGTTTTATGGTCATAACGCCACATTGTATCAACAGAGGGAATTTTAGCAAATGTCCCACCCTTTCCCAGTTGTGAACAATATTCTCTAGATCGCTGTGGAAGTTCGTAAGATTTTGAATGTTAATGGATTAAGGTTAGGTTTGGGTGGGTGTTTGTACGAGGTTTGAGAGAGTTTTGAACAAGTTTCCCACAATTTCCCACAACCGTTGTTGAAGAATTTTTCAGGCTGTAATCACTTGGATTTAAGGCGGTTTTGGACAGGTTAAGAAAGTTGTTTTCGAAAATCGATTGCGCGATTTTTGGTTTCGTGGCTAACATGTGGGAGAACGTGGGAATGTTCATGAAAGGGTTCTTCTTCAGTGGTTCTTCGGTGGCAAAGTTGGATGAGAAAGGGCGTTTTGTCCTGCCTCAAAACATGCGCTACGGCCTTGTTGAAGAGGGAAAGTGTGAATTTGTCATCGGCCTCGGTCTTGGGGGATGTCTTGCTATCTATAGAAAGAGCGTAATTGAGAAAATCGTCGAAAAATTCCAGCAAAATCAACACGTCGCGCGTTTCCAGAAATTCTTTACCTTATTTTTCTCTACTCTGCACCAGACAGAATGTGATAAAATCGGGCGCGTTGTTCTCCCTGCGACCTTAAAAAGCGCAGTGGGGATCAACAGGGAAATCGTTGTTGCGGGCGTGATGGATAAAATCGAACTCTGGCCAAAAGAAATTTACGACCAAAACTTGCGCGATCTAATGGAAGGCAAATCAGCCGATATGAGCCTGGCAAAGATGACAGAAGAAGCTTTTGCTCTTCTACATGAAGGGGAGACTCTAGTCGAACCTACTTCTGAAATGAATCCTCTTTATTTGAATAGCCCCGTTCACAAATGAAAACACCTCACATTCCCGTTCTTATACGGGAGGTCCTTAAGGTCTTCGAAGAGAAGGAGATTCTCCTTTTTTTCGATGGAACAGTCGGCGCTGGCGGCCATGCTGCGGCGATCCTCAAGGCCCATCCTGAAATAGAACGGTATATTGGCTGCGACCGCGATCCAAGAGCGCTGCAGATCGCGAAGGAGACTTTAGAGCCGTGGGGGAAAAAAGTGGAATTGATCCGCGGCAGCTATGCGGATCGGCTTTTGGAGCAGCGGGCTGGCTTCGACGGGTTTTTGATCGATATTGGCGTATCGTCGATGCAGCTGGATGAAAGGGAACGGGGATTTAGTTTTTTGGGAGACGCCCCGCTCGATATGAGGATGGACCCTGAAGGGGAGTTGACGGCGGAGGAGATCGTCAACCGCTACGGGGAAGTGGAACTTGCAAGGATCTTTTTCGAGTACGGCGAGGAGCGGAGGTCGCGTCAGGTGGCCAAGGCGATCGTTGCAGCAAGAAGAAAGAGGAGGATCCGGACGACTGGGGAATTGGTGGAAATCATCAAGCCGGTCGCAACGCGAGGGAGGCTCCATCCAGCGACTTTGGTCTTCCAGGCTCTCCGGATCGCCGTGAACGACGAGCTGGGGCAGCTGCAGAAGGGGCTCGATAGGGCAATCGATTGCTGCTCGATCGGGGGGCGCCTAGCAGTCATCTCCTTCCACAGTCTGGAGGACCGGATTGTGAAAAATACCTTCCGCGATGCGAAAGGCGAGTTGAAGATATTGACGAAGAAGCCGGTGGGTCCTACGGCGGAAGAGATGCGGATGAATCCTCGGTCGAGGAGCGCAAAATTGCGGGCGGCTGAGAAGGTGGATAGCAAATGTTTGGAATCTTGCTCCGATTGAGTTTTTGTTTGGGTGTATTTGGGCTTTGTCTCTATTCCTATTTAGAAACGCAGAATCAATTGACCCATTTGAAGATTCGGCTCCCCGATCTGGAGAAAGAGATTAAGCAGGTGCGGGAAGAAACTACCCGTTTGACCTACGAAATCGACCGGTTTGAAAATCCAACCCATTTGATTGAGCTAGCCCACCACCCAGAATACAGCCATTTGCGCCACCCTCTTCTCAAAGAAATTTTAACAGTTCCGGAAGCTTTCGCCAGCAACTAATGCTATTAAAATATGAATGAGCGCAAACGGCTTTCTATCATTATCTCAATCCTGTCGCTCCTCTTTTGTCTGTTGATTGTCCGTTTTTATACGATCCAGATCGTACAAGGGGAAAAATGGACGAAGGTGGCGCTCGCCCAACACCAGACAGTAGTCATCGAGCCGTTTATGCGGGGCTCTTTTTATTCCAACACTTCGATCAAACAAGGGCATCCTGGGGGCGAGCAGCCATTTGTAATCGATGTGCCGAAATTCCATCTCTACATCGATCCCGATTCGATCCCTGAAGCGGTGAAAGAGAGGATGATCCAGGGGCTTCCCATTCCCTGCAAACAGGCCGATTTCTATAAGAAAAGCCGAAGCCGTAAAATCGCTGCCTGGCTCGACAGGGAAACAAGGGATAAAGTAGAGGCATGGTGGAATGAATTTTCCAAGAGAGAAAAGCTGATCCGGAACGCCCTTTTCTTTGTCTCTGATTATAAAAGGTCGTATCCGTTCGGGCCGCTTCTCGGCTCAGTGCTCCATACTGTACAAGAAGAAAAAGATCCCCAGACTCACCAGAGCATCCCTACAGGCGGGCTAGAGATGCTTTACAACAACTACCTAAAGGGAAAAGAGGGGAAACGGGTGATTCTCCGCTCCCCGCGCCATCCGCTCGATACCGGCAAGTTGATCGAATCGCCCGAAAATGGGGCCGATATTTATCTAACGGTGAACCACTATCTCCAGGCGATTGTCGAATCGGAATTGGAAAAAGGGGTAAAAAGAGTGAATGGGAAAGGGGGATGGGCTGTGATGATGGATCCTTATACAGGGGAAGTCCTCGCGATCGCCCAAACGCCTAATTTCGATCCGGCCCATTACGCCGATTACTTCAATAACCGGGAGCTTCAAGAGCATACCCATGTCAAGCCGGTAACCGATTGCTACGAGCCTGGCTCGATCTTCAAACCGATTACCGTGTCCGTATGCTTGGCGGCGAGCGAGGAGCTAGTTCAAAAAGGAAAAGCGCCTCTTTTTACTCCGGAAGAAAAAGTAGCTAGTTCCAACGGCTGGTTTCCTGGCAGGGGGACGCCGATCAAAGAAGTGGGGAGGACCCATGGATTTTTGAACATGGACATGGCGATCCAAAAATCGTCCAATATCTTTGTGGGAAGGCTTGCCCACCGGCTCATCGAGACGATGGGGGAGCAGTGGTATCGAAGGGCTCTCAGCGAAATCTTTGGTTTTGGGAAAAAAACCAATATCGATCTTCCTGCTGAAAGTTCCGGCCTTCTTCCCACGCCAGGCAAACTCCATCCAAATGGGAAACTCGAATGGTCGGTCCCTACTCCTTATTCACTGGCAATGGGGCACAATGTCTTGATCAATGGGATCCAGATGGTGAAGGCCTACGCGATCCTTGCCAACGGCGGCTTTACAGTACAGCCTCACCTAGTCCGGAAAATTGTCAAAAAGCTCGGCGATGGAACCGAGCAGGTGCTTCTCGATAACACTTCTTATCGAGCCGCCACTCGCGTCCTTCCTGAAAAGATCACAAAAAGGGTGGTCAGGGCGATGAAATTTACGACCAAACCCGGAGGAACTTCCAGAGCTGATGTTTACGGCTATACGGAAGCTGGGAAATCGGGAACTTCGGAAAAGATCATCGACGGGGTCTATTCGAAGACCCACAATATTTCTTCTTTCCTTGGCTTTGCCCCGGCAGAGCATCCCCGGTTTGTCCTTCTCGTCTCGATCGACGATCCCGAGAAGAAATATATTCCCGGCATCGGGAAGCAGCAGATGGGGGGGATTTGCGCTGCGCCTGTTTTCCGAGAAATTGCGACCCGTTCGCTCCAATACTTAGGGGTGGCTCCTGACGATCCTTACGGATATCCGCCAGGAGATCCCCGCCGCGACCCAGCCAAAGCCGACTGGGCCTTCGAAGTACAATCCCTCAAAGAGCTCTACGATAAGTGGAATGGGACTCGGTAAAATTAAACACCGAGAGCGCCGAGATACACCGAGGGAGAGTATATCTATTCTGAGTCTGCTTCTGGAAAAGAATCCCTACTTATGAGCCTGAAACGACAACAATTTTTCGGAGCTTTCTCAATGAGCCTATCCTGTCCAACATCCATTCTTTCTTGTACTGGAACGTCCTTTTTTAGAGCAGCAAGTGCAAAGACTGTCTTGTCGACGTCTTCGATCATCGCCAACAAAAGATATTCGTTTCCTTTACATTTCCAAGAAGCGCAGGATCTGTCTGAAATAGTTGCCGCTTGGCTCCTATCTGCAGGAAGTTCTACTGCACAACAAGCCGAATATTCGCGGTGAAAACTAACTGATGACATATAATTTCTCCTTTATTTCTTTTTGTCGTCACAGCAACAACGACCTATCCAAGCGGAATTTGTTCTTTCTACGAAAGTATGTGTTGTGCTTCCGTCGGAATTCATTGTTTCTCTGCTTTTTGTATACTTATTATGTACACAGCACTGTAGTGTGCGGCAGCAGCCATCGCAACAATTGTTAAAACAGCCTGCAAGAGTTTTTATTATATTATTGCATGTAGACATTGCTTCGCTATAATGCATGCCTCCATTTAGGCCACCTGTTTTAGGAAATTGTTCAAAACTTTGTTGTGGTGGAGGTCCTCCAATTGCTGACATTCTATTCTCCTATTTTTAAAGACAATTTAGGTTGAAAGGGATAAAGTTTGGGGGAGAGCCCTGTTTTTTGTCTATAGGAAATCAATGAAGCTTAAACAGTTAGTTAAAGGATTTGATATAGAGTTAAGGGGAAATGGAGAGATCAATGGGCTCACGGCCGATTCGAGGATGGTCGCTCCAGGCAATCTGTTTATCGCTAGGAAAGGAGAGAAATATGATGGCTCCGAATTCATTGAACAGGCGGTAAGAGCCGGTGCGGCGGCGGTAGTGACCGATATCTACGACCCGTTTTTACAAGTGGCGCAGATCATAGCGCCCGATCCGGGACATTGGGAAGCAAAGCTGGCAGCTCGTTTCTATGGATATCCTTCAAGGGATTTATTCGTGGTGGGGATCACGGGGACGAAAGGGAAAACGACCACTTCCTATTTGGTGAAGCATCTGCTCGATGGATTGGGCATGGAGTGCGGGTTAGTCGGAACGGTGGAGACGATTGTGGGAGAACACCGATTTAGTTCTCCGCTTACGACTAAAGATGCGATTACCAATCAGAAGCTTCTTGCCGAAATGAAAAAAAAGGGATGCAAAGCGGCTGTGCTAGAGGCCTCCTCGATTGGATTGCCGACGGGAAGAGTCGATGAGATCGAGTTCGATGCAGCTATTTTTACCAATCTCTATCCCGACCATTTGGATTTCCATAAGACAATGGAAGAATATGCAGAGGCAAAAAAAATCCTCTTCGACCGAGTATTGGAAAAAGCGATTGTGAATGGGGATAGTCCCTGGACGGAGAAGATCCTTCGCGATTGCAAAACGCCCATCTGGAAGTTTCAAGCGGATCAGGTTTCGTTTTCTGAAAAGGGAACCGAATTTATGTTCCAAGGTCAGAAGTTCGAGACGAGGCTCATGGGGAGGTTCAACGTCTACAATCTGTTGGGAGCCATCGGAGTTGGGCTACACATCGGAGCAAAATTGGACGAAATCGCTGCCATTTTGAGCCGATTCGAGTCGGTGCCTGGAAGATTGGAGCAGGCGGGAGAGAGGCCGAAAGTCTTTGTCGATTTTGCCCATACGGGAGAGGCGCTCGAGAATGTCCTCGCTACGCTTAGAGAGATTGGAAAAGGGAAGTTGATCGTAGTGTTTGGGTGTGGAGGGGAACGGGATAAAGGGCGTAGGAAAGGGATGGCCCAGGCAGCGGAACGGTTCTCCGATCAGGTAGTCATCACCTCCGATAATCCGCGAGGAGAAGATCCGGCAGCGATCGCAAAAGAGATCTTAGAAGGGTTTTTAGCTCCTGAGAAGACTGTTGTGGAGCTGGACCGGAAGCTTGCGATCGAGAAGGCAATTGGGATGGCAAAGATGGAAGATATCGTCTTGATTGCCGGCAAAGGGCACGAGAAGGTGCAGATCTTTGCTCATCAGACAGTTCCCTTTGACGATGTGTCAGTTGCAAAAGAGGTCTTGAAAAAAGTTAACTTTTCTGTATCTTAGAGGCTATGTTTTTCATCTTTTTGATCTGGCTATTGCCTATTTTTGCAAAAGAGACAGCTGTTGGGACAGTTGTGACTGCGGCTCCGGCTGCGCCCACGATTGTGATCGACGCGGGGCATGGGGGGACCGATCGGGGAGCCCGTTCCCATTTGCCTTATTGCGAGGAGAAAAAAATATGCCTGCAAACGGCCCGTTTAGTGAAGCAATATCTCGATCAGCTTGGCTATCATGTGATCATGACCCGGACGACCGATGCGTTTATCCCGCTTCCTCAACGGGTGGAGATTGCAAATCAAGCGAATTGCAATATCTTTGTGAGCGTCCATTTCAATTCTTCTAAATCAGCTACCGCTTCGGGAATCGAGATCTTTTTCTATGATTCGAAAGAGTCGAGATCGACTGCATCGAGAAAGCTGGCCGATTCGATTTTGACGCGTCTTCTTCGGCGCACATCAGCCCAATCGCGCGGTGTGAAGAAGGGGAATTTTTATGTGATCCGGGAGACGGAGATGCCAGCAGTCCTTGTGGAAGGGGGATTTCTCACGAATCCAGAAGAGAGGCTGCTCCTCAAATCGCGCGATTACCAGGAAAAACTCGCGCGAGGTGTTGCCGATGGGATCGACGCCTATTTCAAAGCCCGCTGGCGCAAGAAGGGTTAAGAAAAGAGTCGATGCTCTTTTTCAGCGAGTTTTTGGAAGGGGAATGGCTAATTTAAGGGTATTCTTCGAAGGAGTGAAATAGTCAGCGAATGTTCCTAAAAGATCTGGGTGTCTTTTCTCAATATGAGAGTGGAATTTCTGATAAAGTT
>CAYZHU010000026.1:6190-15199 GCA_964477585.1 uncultured bacterium | reverse complement strand
CACCGTTTCAGGAAAGAGCCCCCAACTCGTCGGCGTGAAATCAGATATCGTGGTACCGGGTCTCCTCTCTGAGCTCGATATCGGCGAAAAATATGCGAAATTCCCTCTAGAAAACGACGAAATCGAACCCCATTTCGAGGATGATCTTTCCGATATCTCTGCATTCCATCGCCTTCAGCTCGGCCCTATGTACAAATACAATCTCCAGCCCAAGCTTACTACCTACGTCCCCTATCTAGATGCCCTTATCAAAAATTCCCACCTTCGGATCGAGGGCAATAAAAATTATCAAAATTTTCTTACCGAATTAAGGAAGAAAAATTTTGATGCCGATCCGATCGATCTCTTCGGACAAAGCGATCTTCAGCTCGTTGAAGCCCTCAACGTCATGAAAGACCTCATTTTTTTGATGAGCATTCAGTAGTTGCGCTAAAGGCCTCCAATAGAGAAAATAGAAGCTGATTTTAGGTGAAACATATGAAGAATGTACGCGTCCGTATTGCTCCATCTCCGACAGGCGACCCACATGTCGGGACAGCTTATATAGCTCTTTTTAATTTAATTTTTGCTCGCCACTTCGGCGGACAATTCATTTTGAGGATCGAGGATACCGATCAGACAAGAAGCCGTCCCGAATATGAAGAAAGTATTTTCAAGGCTCTTCATTGGTGCGGAATTGAATGGGCCGAGGGGCCTGACGTGGGAGGACCCTATGGGCCTTACCGGCAATCGGAGCGGACCGAAATCTACCGGAAACACGCCTACGAACTGCTAGAGCGGGGCAAAGCCTATAAGTGCTTTGCAACCCCTGAGGAATTAGCCGAGATGCGAGAAGTGGCGGCGAAACAGGGAAAACGCGTTGGGTACGACCGGAGATATAGGAATTTGAGTCCTGAGGAAGTGAAAGAGCGGGAAGATGCAGGGCAGCCGTTTGTCATCCGATTGAAAATACCCCTAACAGGCGAGTGCGTCTATGAGGATCAAATCAAAGGGCGGATCACTGCCCCTTGGGCCGATATCGACGACCAAGTGCTCCTGAAGTCAGATGGTTTTCCCACTTACCACTTAGCCAATGTGGTCGATGACCGGCTCATGAAAATCACCCACGTGATCCGCGGCGATGAGTGGATGAGTTCTACCCCTAAGCATATTTATCTATACGAAGCGTTCGGATGGGAACCTCCCGTTTTCATGCATATGCCTCTTTTATTAGGAAAAGATGGGAAGAAGTTATCAAAGAGGAAAAATCCAACGTCGATTTTTTATTTCCGAGACAGCGGCTATCTCCCAGAGGCGCTCATGAACTTTTTGACACTCATGGGCTACAGCATGCCCGATGATAAGGAGATCTATTCGCTCGAGGAGATCATCAAGGAATTCGATCCGAAGCGGATTGGGATTTCGGGAGCATTTTTCGACATCCAGAAACTGAACTGGGTCAATCAGAAGAAGATCATCGAGTCGATTCCGGAAGATAAGCTCTGGGACCGATTGAAAGAATGGAGCTTCAATGACGCTTTCATGCTGAAATTAATGCCTCTCGTCCATACGAGAATCCGGACCTTCAGCGACTTCATGCAGCTCTGCTCCTTTTTCTTCGTCAGCGAACTGCACATTACTCCCGATTTGCTTTGTCCAAAAAACAGCTCTCCCGAGTTGATCAGCTGCCTCTATCAGGCGGTGATCTGGAGTCTTGATGAGCAAGAAATTTGGAGCGGAAAAGGGTTAGAAAAAGCATCCCATGATGTTGCAGAGGCGTTCGGCGTCCACCATAAAAAAATCGTAATTCCGTGTCTCTTTGCCGCCCTGATGGGAAAATTGCAAGGACCGCCACTATTTGATTCGGCCACATTGCTTGGGAAAGATCGGATGCGGGTCCGATTGATGGGGGCGATTGAAGCTCTCGGCGGCATTTCGAATAAGAAAATGGATCAGCTGAAGAAGGGTTGGGAGAAGAAAAATTGCAAGGATATGGCCCCAGCCGCTGCAGCTCAGGGTTGAGTAGAATGAGGATCTTCTTCTGCAACTGCTTCAGCAGCCTCAGCTTCAAATTGAGTTTGGGAGATCACATAGCTCCGATTAGAAGAGTTATCTGTATCGCAGCTCGTGAGAAACAACGAAAGAATGACAAAGAAGAAATACATGAACGATCCTTTTTTTGATCCCAAATGTAATTATTCCCTGAACAGTTGTCTATAGAAATGTACACCAGGACGAACCCTTATCACTCTCGGATTTTAGAAAGAGGCCTCCTCACAGGAACGGGCTCAACTAAAAAAACCTATCATCTCTCCTTAGATATTTCAGGATCCCATTTTCCCTTTAAAGTAGGAGATAGCATTGGGGTCATTCCAACAAATGACTTCGAGATGGTTGAAGAGATCCTGGCCAAAACAGGATGCACTGGAAAAGAAGAGTTTCTAGACCTCCGTTCCAATCAAACGGTTACTTGCAGGGAATACCTCCTCAAGAAAGCCAATTTAAGCCGCGTTAATTCTTCTTTTTTGAAACTGCTCCGCGATGTTCCCGAAAATAAAGGAGAGATCAACGCATATTTGGACACTTATAGCCTGCTCGATTTGCTCGCTCTTCACCCTCCCGTATCTTTTTCCCCTTCTGATTTTGGCAAACTCATGCCTCTCATGCCGCGGTTCTATTCGATCGCCTCATCAGAAAAGTACTATCCTGAGCAGATCCACCTCACGGTTGCCCATATCCAATATTCGGCTCATGGGAGAGTCCGCCATGGTGTTGGGAGCCATTTTCTTTGCGATATGGCAGAACTGGAAAAAACAGCCATTCCAATCTATCTC
This sequence comes from uncultured bacterium, assembly GCA_964477585.1. Classification (GTDB taxonomy): domain Bacteria; phylum Chlamydiota; class Chlamydiia; order Chlamydiales; family SM23-39; genus CAYZHU01. The sequence goes on along the minus strand of CAYZHU010000026.1, from coordinate 12,386 downwards.
CAATCCTCCAACCACTTCACTCTTCCAGAAAATCCAGAAGCGCCCATCATTTTGATTGGACCTGGAACTGGCATCGCGCCTTTCCGCGCCTTTCTTCAAGAGAGGATGGCGATGAAAGCCCCGGGCAAGAATTGGCTCTTTTATGGAGAGAGAAATCGAAAATCTGATTTCTATTACTCTGATTTCTTTCTAGAATTGGAAAAGCAGGGGCGGATCCGGCTCGATTTAGCTTTCTCGCGCGATCAAGCGGAAAAGGTCTATGTGCAGCATAAGATGCTGGAACAGAAAGAAGATCTTTGGGATTGGATTGCCAGCGGAAGCTATCTCTACGTTTGCGGCGATGCGGAAAAGATGGCGAAAGACGTCGACGCCGCTTTACACAAGATCGTCCGGGAAGAGGGGGCTTTTTCTGAAGAAGATGCTCGTCACTACATCAAGAAACTTCGAACAGAAAAACGGTATCTACTCGACGTCTATTGAACTTCTTTCGAAATTTCTTTGTTGCGTCTCTGCGACTCCGCGTCTTTGCGTTTATTTTGTCTCTACCAGCAACCCTGCAAAAGGGCGTCTATTGAACTTCTTCGATTGTGTTCAGGATGCAGAAGCATTGAAGGCCATCGCCGCAGCCAAAATCGGTAAGGCCATCTCCTGAAGTGGCTGTGATCCCAACTTGGGAGGGGCGAATCGAAAGAACCTTGGCGATTTTTTTTCGCATCTGATCGATCTTATCTTCGAAATAGGGGCGTTTCCCCTCAATCGTAAGGGCGAGATGGACGATTTTTTGCTTGCCCAAAGTTTGATGGGCCCGCTCAAGATAGACCTGAGAATCGGTTATCCCATCTTTGCGGCAAAGATCGCGTGCAATCCCCCCCAGGATTGGAATGCCGGAAAGAGAGGTAATCGCATTGCAAATCGCATGGTAGACAACATCTCCATCCGAATCGGCATCCAGCCCAGGCACGCCATCAAAAATGACCCCGCCGACAATGCAAGGTTTAGAAGAATCAGGAGTCAAGAAACGGTGGCTGTCTTGTCCTATTCCAGAACGATAAATCGGGTATCTTTTTTCCATAATGGGGCAATTATGGCACAATTTCGGATAAATGTCGTTAGCTCACATATGCAATATTTTTTTTGAGCAGGAGCTGGAAGAGATCATCTCCAAGGATCTCATTTCTTGGATCCGCTCTCATCCCATTGTTTTACAGCTCCAATTCCTGCCTCTCCTCTACGCAGATCCGACAGAAATTATTTTGGTTACCGATCTTCCAGAGAGGCCGGACCCAAGACTTTGTCTACTCGAAAAGGCCCCTCGCGTCGAAAAGATCGAGGATTGGGGAGCCTCCCGATCGATAGCAAAGTGGGCAAAAGAGCGGAATATACCCTACCAAATTCCCGATTGGGAGATCGTTCGGACCATCAATTCAAAAATTTTTTCCTTTCAAGAATCGCCCAAGTTGCCTGGCTCCGCCTTGCTGAACGGGGAAATTGAAGTGGGAAAATGGATAGAAAGTTTTCAAGGGCCAAAAGTATTAAAAACGGCCTTTGGGACTGCTGGGAGAGGCCATTTTCACGTTGGTAAGGATCGAGACCTTCAGGGATTTTTAAGAAGACAGAGAGATCCTGTGATTGGGGAGCCGTGGGTGGAAAGAGTTTTCGATTTCAGCACGCAATGGAAAAATGGAACATTGTTGGGAGCTACAGTCTTTGAAAATGAGCCGAATGGGACATATAAAGGGACTCGGGCTGGAGAAAAGGAGAAAATTTTCGGACCTTATCTTTGGGCTTTGGAGGAACATCTTCAGATCGCAAGACCTCTCGTGAAAAAAATCGAAAGAATGGGCTTTTTTGGCAATCTAGGAATAGATGCCTACATCTACCGCTGGGAGGGAAAAGAAAAAGTGCAGCCTGTTGTTGAAATCAATGGGAGAAAAACGATGAGTTGGGTGGCTCTGCAACTTCATAAGGAAAAGTTTTCTTTCGAAAGGACGCATACTGGGGCTTTGCCTCAAGAGTTAGAGGTAAATGGAAAGCGGATCCGCTTCCAAAGAAACATCATTTGCGAGTGACGAATTTTTTGGAAATCTATTTAAGAAAACGATAGGATTGGAAAGCCGAGGTGCAAATGGAAATACTGAAGATTCGCGGTGGCAAACCCCTACAAGGTTCGATCAAAGCAGCAGGCGCAAAAAATGCGATGACTAAATTGCTCGTTGCATCGCTCCTTTCCGATCGAAAATGCACGTTTTACAACGTCCCGAATATTGGAGATGTTGAAATTACCGTGAACCTATGTCGAGAGATCGGCTCAGAAGTAAAATGGGACAAACAAAATCAAGTCATCGAAATTGCAACACCTGAGCTAAAGACTTCCTATGTTCCACAAAGATATTCTGGATCCAATCGAATCCCAATTCTCATGATCGGCTCTCTTCTCGGGAGAACCGATGAAGATATTATCGTTCCCACAATCGGAGGCGATTTAATCGGTTCCCGTCCTGTCGATCTCCATATCCACGCCCTGCAAAAATTAGGCGCCCGGATCGAATATCGAGAGATGAAAAAAGAAGGAGCCTATTTTGCTCAAGCCCACCAAGGTCTCAAAGGGGCAATCATTACTCTTAGCTACCCTTCTGTCGGAGCGACAGAAAACACAATCCTGGCAGCAGTCCGTGCTAAGGGGACAACTCTGATCAAGAATGCTGCAATTGAACCCGAAATCATCGACCTCATCCTTTTCTTGCAAAAGCTCGGAGCGAACATCATGGTTGATGTCGACCGGACTATCTGCATCCAACAAGCCCACCAATTCCATGAAGTAGAACATACAGTGATGGCAGACCGAAATGAAGTGGCTTCCTATGCGATGGCCGCGATCAGCACGAAAGGAAGAGTTTTTATCGAAGGCGCAGAACATCTCAATATGATTGCCTTCCTGAATAAATTGAGAGAACTTGGCGGCGGTTTCCAAGTTAAAAAAAGCGGCATCGAATTTTTCTATGAAAAAGAGCTTAAGGGCGGACTCCATTTAGAAACAGATGTTCATCCAGGTTTCATGACAGATTGGCAGCAGCCCTTTGTTGTTTTGCTTACCCAAGCCAATGGAGCTTCGGTCATTCATGAGACCGTTTACGAAAACCGGTTCGGCTACACAAATATGTTGAAAGAGATGGGAGCCGATATCGAGCTCTTTACTCAATGTCTGGGAGGGAAAGCTTGCCGCTTTGCCTCTTCCGATCACCACCACTCGCTTGTCATTAAAGGGCCCACCGCTCTCAAAGCAAAGGATATATCCATTCCCGATCTAAGAGCCGGTTTTGCCTACGTAATGGCAGCTCTTCTCGTCCCAGAGACCAGTACGATTTCCAATGTCGATTTTCTCGACCGCGGTTACGAAGAACTCGTACCGAAACTTACCTCTCTTGGCGCCGACATCACGCGCGTCACCCTCCCTAAAAAAGAGAAAGGCAAACCTTCCCTCCATTCCCTTTTGGTCAAAACAGCTGAACCCGAGCCTGCCTCCCCAACATAAATCAGAGATTAACGCAAAGGCGCATAAGACGCCAAGACGCAAAGATTTTATGTGTATTTTCTCTGCGCCTTTGCGTTTTATACTTGTCTAGAACAGCAGCGCTCGAAGTTACAAAAGGAAGGTTTAAGGTTTTCATACTTTTACAAACTTGGGTGTAGCTAGGAACAATTCATGGCTATAGAAAAAGTTGTAGACTTGGCAGTCGGGTGATGCCCCCGCTGCCCCAACCCTTCGGGTAGCTTGTATCAAAAGGAAATTATGCCACACTCAAGCCGCAATACAATACCCCAAAAACGATCCGTTTTCGGGGACCCCGCTACAAATGTAAAGCGGCAATACAATACCCCAAAAACGATCCGTTTTCGGGGACCCCGCTACTAATGTAAAGCGGCTTTACATTGGGTATTGACTTTGCTGAAGATAGATCCTAGACTATTCTCCCATCATGACCTTATCATTATACTCGAAAAAAGATCCTATTACTCTTTGGAGACAGATCCAAAGAGAAAATTTTACTAGAATCGAACCTTTGGCTGATTTTCTCCAACTTTCTCCTGAGCTGCGAAAGCAGGTTCTCGACCGCCCCCGATTTTCTATCAATGTCCCTCGGCGTCTTGCTATGAAAATGGCAAAAAATACCTTAAACGATCCTATCCTCAGACAATTCGTCCCATTGGAAGAGGAACGGATCCCTTCTCCAGGTTTTGTATCAGATCCTGTAGGGGATCTAAATGTCCATAAGACAAAGAAACTCTTACAAAAATATCCAGGAAGGGTTTTGATTCTGGCATCCAAAGCATGCGCCATGCACTGCAGATTTTGTTTCCGACAAAACTTTCCTTATGAAACAGAAGAAAAGGGATTCGATGAAGAGTTGTCTTATATTTCCAATGATCCCACCATCTCAGAAGTTATTTTAAGCGGAGGGGATCCCCTTTCGCTCAGCGATGAAACTTTGGAGAATTTACTCCAATCGCTCGATTCCATTCCCCATGTGAAACGGATCCGGTTCCATAGCCGTTTTCCGATCGGGATTCCAGAGAGGATCGATCTCTCCTTTCTCAATGCCCTCTCCTCATTTTCAAGACAAATCTATTTTGTTATCCATTGCAACCATCCCCGAGAACTAGATGAAGAGATAGCCTCTTCTCTAAAAAAAATTCTAACTATGGGGATCCCCCTATTGAACCATTCGGTACTTTTAAAAGGGGTCAACGACGATAAAAACACTCTATTAGAATTATCGAAAAAACTCCTTGAATTTGGAATTATCCCATACTATCTCAATCTCTTAGATCAAGTAGAGGGAGCTGGCCACTTTTCTGTCTCCGATGGTTCAGCAGAGGAACTTCTCCGCTATGTTCAGGAAAATACATCTGGCTTTGGAGTCCCTCGCCTTGCTCGAGAAATATCGGGACGGTCTAGCAAGACTTTTTCAACTAGTTTATAGCCAGCAACTTAATAAAGTTATTTTCAATAAAATCTCATTTTGATATAATTTCTGCATTAACAGCTTAAAACTGTTAATATCTAATCTATAATAACCCTAATCACCTTTTTATTATTTGCGCCTCCTCCCCGGGAGGCGTTTTTTTTAGTGGAAAAAATTTTTAACTTTCTATAGCTTGCTATTTTTGAAGTGCGAGCCATTCCTCTGAAAGCGATCTTTTTTTATAGCCTATTTATCACCACTCTTTGTCACGGATTGTCTTTGAGCGGCTTGTCATCTTCCAATGTCGAAGATATTCCGAATGGAGTGGCGAATCCATCTGCCCGATTCAACTCAGAATGTAGAAGTTTTGATTTTTTTGCGACTCTCCTCGTCTGGACTGCGAGAGAAGTTGGCGCTGATTGTTGGGCCGAGGTGATTACTACCGACGGTTCTGCATCCTCGAATACCTTGGCGCCAGTCAATTTTGGTTGGGATCCTGGATTTAAAGTGGGTCTCGGTTATGGAATGGAGTACGACCAGTGGGATACACAGGCCTATTATACCTGGTTTCACACGCAAGGAGATGATAGCATCTCGAGCAGCCCAGGTGCTGTCCACTCCACATTTATAGGCAATTTCTATGTTAGCAACCCGAACGGGACGGGTATCAGCGGTCCCTCGTACCAGCACGCCAGCATCGATTGGACCATTAAATTCCATATATTTGACTGGGAACTAGGCCGCAATTTTTGGGTCAGTGAAGCATTAGCGCTGCGCCCTTTTGTGGCTGCGAAAGGGGGATGGATCCACCAATCCATTCATACTACTTGGCAAAATCCAGATTTCGGCGCTCTTCCTGACCCTGTACCGTTCAATACTGGCACAGAAAACATTAAAAATAACTTCTGGGGCATAGGTCCTGCAGCCGGCCTGAATATGAAGTGGAATCTGTTCGCCATCCCATGCCACTCATTTCATCTCTTCGGCGATTTTTCTGGGGCGCTTATGTGGGGACACTGGTCGTTTAGCGACGACTTTAATAATGACATTCAGGAACAAGTGATTGTGAATGTTCAAGATGTCAACAGCGGAGCTACCGTCGTGCGATCCTTTATGGGATTTGGGTGGAATGGCAATTTCAATCAAGACCGATGTCGAGTCTCTGCCAAATTGGGATATGAAACCCAAAAAAAGGAAGAGCGTCGGGTTAGGGAAGAAGTTACCACCAGGTG
>CAYZHU010000026.1:0-6180 GCA_964477585.1 uncultured bacterium | reverse complement strand
ATCAATTGCAATTCTATTCATTCATTGGAGGAACTCTTGATACCGCATTGACATTGCAAGGAGGCACTTTTGAGTTCTCTTTTGAATTCTAATAAAATTATTATTCTTCTCACAACAATACTGTTAATTTCAAAACTGCACTCTGAGAATAATGATTTTTGCGGGGTTCCAAACATTTCCATCCGAACGGATAGCGGGTTATCTTTTTCTGCTGATTTTCTCTATTGGTTTCCGTCAGAAGAAGTAAGCGATATTTGGGCCTCCGTCATCAGCGTCGGTTTTGATACGAGCTCTTGGGGCGCGCCAGGATTTAATTTTAAGTGGGATTATGGCTTTCGAGTAGGAACTGGCTACGACTTCGAATATGATCAATGGGACACCGCTCTTTATTGGACCTGGTTTCGAACAGAGACTAATCGTTCCATCCCCTCTGCAGCTGACACTCTGATCAGCCCGGAGTTCGACGCCGCCTTTTTAACAGGAAATAGCGCTTTAAGTCTGAATGGCAATTGGAGTTTTCTTCTCAATATGTTTGATTGGGAATTAGGGCGGGGTTATTGGGTCAGCGAAAGTTTGTCATTGCGTCCTTTCTTGGGATTGAAAGGTGGGTGGATCCGCCAATCCATCCATGCGCGCTATAACGATTTAATCATTCACAATGTCCTTACCAATAATTCAGGCAGAGAACATTTGAAGAACAATTTTTGGGGAGTAGGACCTACAGGAGGAATCAATACGAAGTGGAACATTCGGACTTTGGGTTGCAGTTTCTTAAATCTTTTCGGCGATTTTTCTGTGGCTACGATGTGGGGACGATGGACTTGTGCAGACGTATATGAAAGCACAGCTCCTCAAACGTACTCGATAAATACGAAAAATGCAGCTTTAGGAGCTTTGATGTTCCGAGGATTTGCAGGACTCGGATGGGATGCTGATCTTCGTAAATCCCATTTCGCCGCTAAGCTGGGATTTGAGACGCAGATCTGGTTGAACCAACTCCGTATTTCCACCCTCCAAATACAGCGCCTGCATGGCGATTTAACTCTACAAGGGCTAACTTTCAACTGTCGGTTTGATTATTAAAAAGGGAAATAAGTGAGTTTTAAAGACATCCTTAAGACAACAGCCATTTTGTTTTCTACAACTGTCTGCGGGCTCTCTGCAGATGATGGGCTGCCTAACCCTTCTACTCGGCCAATCACACAGCCAAAGACGATCGACATGTTTGTGGAAGCTCTTTATTGGTACACAACTGAAAACATCGATTGGGCATTTACCCTTTTTCAGAACAGCAACTCTGTGCAAACTGACTATAAGACCTTTGTTTTTCAATGGGCTCCCGGTTTTCGAGTCGGTCTTGGATACAACATGGAGCACGATAGGTGGGATACGCAAGCCAGTTACAATTGGTTTCAATCTCATGCGTCAGCTGCTTCAAGCGGACCCATTACCCCAGGATTTTTCGCAGTAAGACTCTCTGATCTGGAACCATTTTCCTCAGGGAAAGCCAACATCAATCTCCACTACAACATGTTTAACTGGGATTTAGGCCGTGCTTTTTTAGTAAGCAGCCACCTTTCTTTACGTCCTGCGATTGGAATGAAAGCGGGATGGATCACTCAAAAGATTCGTTCTCATTGGACCCTCTTCGACATCATTCCCATCTTTGCTGTAGAGAATTTAAAACAGAGTTTCAAAGGAGGAGGGCCTAAAGGAGAGCTAACCAGCAAGTGGTATCTTGGGAGAATACAACAGCATTTATTTAGTCTGATCGGCGTCTTCGAGGCAGGGTATCTTTGGGGGCATTGGTCGATACAAGATCGATATGAAGACACTTTAGCAACGATCATTCAGACAAAAACAACACCGCGCAGCTTTGGGTCTTTCATGCTGCATGGCTTTATGGGGCTGGGGTGGGATGTCAATTTTGATTGCGACCGGTCTCACGTTGAATTCAAATTGGGTTATGAGATTGAGGATTGGTTCAATCAATGCCAATTTTTTACCGACATCAACGGCGCACAAAACAATGACCTGATCTTGCAAGGATTTAGTGCAAGCCTAGCCTTTGATTTCTAATATGAAAATTCTGCTTACAGGCTCTTCCGGTTACATTGGAAATCATCTCTTACCCCTTCTCCTTGAGGCAGGACACCACGTTTATGCTTTAACCCGCCACGGGAGAAAACCATCTATTCCTCCAAAATTCGAATCCCGCGTCACTCTTCTACAAGCCGATCTTCTAGATAAAGCATCGTTGCCGGTATTGAGCGATCTTGACGCAGCTTACTATCTTGTACATTCGATGTCAGATGATCCAAAGCACTTCGGAGAGTTGGAAGAGAAATCTTGCTATAATTTCTTATCGCTGGTTGAAAAAACCAAGATCAAGCAGATCATCTATTTAAGTGGCTTGCATCAGGGGGCTTGTCTCTCAGAACATTTCCGCTCTCGTCAGCACGTTGAAGAGATCCTCAAGACCTCAACATCAAATATCACCATCATCAGGACGAGCATCATTATCGGCGAGGGAAGCTCTTCTTTTAAAATCATTCGCGATTTGGTTGAAAAGCTTCCCATTATGATCGCTCCTCGCTGGCTTAACACCCGCTGCCAACCTATTGCTGTATCCGATGTCCTGTATTATCTCGTCCTGGTTTTAAATCAACCCCAAGCATTTAACAGAACATTCGAGATTGGGGGTCCTGATATCAGGACCTTTAAGGAGATGCTACTCACTTACGCAAAGCTGCGAGGTTTGAGGCGATGGATTTTGACTATTCCTCTCCTAACTCCTCGACTTTCTTCCTACTGGCTTTATTTTGTGACGAAGGTGAATTTTTCTCTTGCCTCTTCATTGGTGGAGAGTTTGAAAGTGGAGTCTGTAGTTCAAGATCGAGAAATCCAACGTCTTTTTCCTCATGTCTGTTTGACATTTGAAGAAGCAATCAGACAAGCTCTCACGAAGGTATCCTTAGTCGGCTAAAATGAATAAAGAAACAGACATCTTTCCACTAAAATTTGAACAAGCCCTTCGATATATAATGGATCAACTTCGTGATGGGAACTCTTTAGCACAAGAATTATTAAAAAATCTTAATTTTAAAAAGGGGCATTTTTTTCTTTGCTTCATTCACCGACAGATAAAAGCAAAATTCATGAATTCCGAGCTGGGGGTATATTAGCAGCAAATCCATTAGAGCCTGTCTCCTTTAATGGGAAAATATATTCGGGGAGAAAAAAGGCAAACTCAGTTGTATATTTAGCTGAATACCTAAAAAATGTTATGCATGCAGAGTCCTGCTGCTACTTCGAAGATTTATTGCATCGCAAGACAGATCCAATTGCTATCAAATTCAAAACAAACACTATTTATTATCAGGAAGAACCCTATCTATTTCTTCAGAAAGCACATTTTTCTATAGAACGTGCCATGGAGATGATTCACTATGTCGATGCGCAATGGCACTATATGAATATTGTCTCAGAAGAAGGACCGGAATCTACTCTAGAGATGACTGATGAAAAACTCGAGAAGATTGCTTCAAAAACAAGCTCCATCATAATCGGCGCTTACGACATGGAAGGATTTGTAGTGTGGGAAAGACTAAATTGAGAACGTTTTAGTTAAATCTCTACTAAGGTCAAGCTATTCTACTCTTCCTTACTACCTTCCAAAATAACTTTTTAACCAGTAAGTGAAGCGTTCTTTCGATCCCAATCTCGGATGTTGGATGTGGACTATTCTGTTAGGAAAATCCAAACAAATGATGTTTTTGTTAAAAAACTCTATGCCAAGAAGTCCGTCTATATCGTCCATCTCTTTCGTTATATCCATCACCTGAAACGTCCATTTTCCAAGACTTAGGTCGTTTATCATAAGACTATTGCTCGTGAATTCTTTAGGAGTCCCATGATTTGCATGAATTTTTGTTTACTCAGAAAAGGAAATGAACGCACTGGAATTCTTGAACAATTTATAGAGGCATTTGACGCACTAAGTCCAGCTTCTACAATAAGCAAAACTAAAATAAATGCAAGACGCTTCATGACGACGATATTAGATCAAGTTTATCAATCTATTTTTGATTGTCGACAATCAATTTTCCAATTTCAACAGCTCCATTAATCACAGGAACGGCTGCTTGTGGACAGAAAATACAAACAACAACAGCGCCTACTGTCACTGTTGCAACAGAAAGCCAAGTCCAGAATTTGCCACTTTTATGACTGGCCAATTGAACATAACTTAAGTTATCGTTGTATGTAAATCCAGATGCATTGCTATCGATCAGACTCAGCCCTGCAAAATAATCCGCAACTTCTCTATCCGAAATTGAGAGTTGAGGAATTAATTCTCTCGTAAATTGAATCGCTTGAGGCAAAGTGACTGCAGTGCCATATTGGCTGTTCATTCTATCTATGAAATGTTCAAGAAACTTCCGGCTGTCGGTGATTGCGTCCTCAGATTTTGCGAGCTCATCAGCTACATTGCCCAACTGCTGCAAGATACCTGCAACATTACCTCGATTTGTTTGATCAGCCAAATAGGAGACCATAGAGTCACAATCAGTAGATGCAAATGGTCTGAAAATTGCAGTGGTTACGGGTGGGGTTGCAGGCCTCCATATTCGGAACAAAACACACTACAGAAAGACTTAAAAAAACAGCATTTGGAAGGTTTCGGTTGTTTTTGCTAATGATTTTCATAGGGCGCTCCTAATTTGTTAGCGTTCGCAAGAAAAAATTTCCTTCAACTTTTTAGCTAGGAAAATTTTTATACGTCACCTCTTTGTTTCTCGCAAGAGAATACGCATTTCTAAAAATTTTACGAAACAAAACGCGGTCAGATCTGCTCTTTCGGCAGTGCGGTCGAATAGGCCTGATCCGCCCGGTTCGGTTTATCTGGGTAGCGCAATCTAAGGAGACCGTGACCGACCATTTGGGTTAAGAACCGAGAACGCAAACCATCGAGGCTTCGATCTAGAAGTTCGGCTAATTGCCTTCTAGTCAGCCAGGAGCTCCGACAGAGTTTCAAAATAACCTGTTCCATTTCAAGAGGAGAAAGCCTTCTATTTTTCCTGGCAGGTTCAGCAATTAGCAAGAGGGCCTCTTTATCAACTGAAGACAGTTCTTCCTTATGTACGGAGTCCCCTTCTATATGTACGGACCCCCCGCCCTTATGTACGGACCCTTCGCCGTTATGTACGGAGTCAGGAATGGGAGGAAGACAATATTGAGCCCATCGCCCCCGGCCAGCCTGAATTAAAGCGCCTTGACTGACAAGATCTTGAAGAAGTTTAGTTACATCTGCCGCATGTTTTTGGGCAATTTGGCGCATCCTGGCATTATCTACATAGCCTTCTATATCCGCAGTGACAAGTGCCTGAATTTCTGACTGGTTGAATTTTGAGAACTTAAGCCCAAACCGTTTTTTCAACCTAGCTAACGACTCATCGGGAATTAGACTTACCATAGGCAGCACCCATAATACGCGGTCTGGTTGCACCTGATCTCTTATCATCGGAGAGCGCCAATGCTGAGAACTCCATCCCATCCGTATTTTATCTACGCCCGATCCGGCCCTCTCTGCCGCACCGATCATTGTAAACATAGCCTGCAAAGACTTATTTCTACATTCACTGATGTTGCTGTAGAGGAGCTGGTCAACTGATATGAGCAACGCTCCAGGGTTTGAGAACTCAAAGCGATCGGGGTATTTCTCGATCACAACACCTCCCACCCCCTGGTAGTCAGCATGGATTAGGGCATTCACCAATGCTTCTCTAATGGCTACATGGACCACCGTCTCCCCTTTCCGAAAAAATTCATTATCCAATTGAAAGGGAAGCTTTAAGTCAACCGATAGTTTCTGAATAACACGCACATAGAATTGATATAGATTTCCCGACCAGGTTCCATCTAGTGTAATGCGATCGGTCCAACGCAATGCTGGGTCACTAGATAGCTTTTCGCGAAAATCAATATGGTATTGGGGAAGAGCTTCTCGAAGAGCCTCTTCCCTCCCAAACATGAGCAATCCCCCTACAGTAACTCCTTCTAAGCCACTAGATCGACATAAACGCCATCCATTCAATTTGATCAACAATCCCTTATCATCTTCATCTAACCACGGATGAGCGGGCTTATGAGAAGCGAATCGTTGACGATATTGCTGCA
>CAYZHU010000025.1:0-15899 GCA_964477585.1 uncultured bacterium | reverse complement strand
GCGCGCACTCCTGGATCGAATTTATATTCGGGGTTCTTATAGTCTCCAAAAAAATCAGCGTTACCGCCGGCTGGGTTCGGAATCGACGTATGGAAATTAGCAACTTGGCCATACCAGATCCCTGTTTGGCTCGTTTGCCAGTAGAGAAAATCGGCGGAGAGAGAAATCCCCACATCGCATCTAGAATCGGGCCAAATGGAAGGGCAGCTCGTATAACAACAATCTGTCTCTGGAGCAGACTCCGCAAATCCTGCGCATGCAATGATTGTGAATGCACCCGTTAAAAAACGAAAAAGCATATCATCTCCCATTCTAGCCACAGAATATTCAAAGATCGTGTAGCCTGCAAGACAATTATTAAGCAGAGCTTACGGATTTAAAATTTGACTGTCTCCTTTTTGTTATTGAACTGAATAAATTAGCAGCGTAGACTTCGCTCTATGCTAAAGCGCCTCCTGTTTATTTCTTTAATATTCTGCGAATTGCTTCATGCAGAGCGAGAAATTGTGTCAAAATATGCGATAGCCATCGGAGAAGAAGATAAAGAGCGATTATTAATCATCAATGAAATATGCAATCCTTTTTCTTTTCAATTTTTTCAAAACAGTCATATTTCAAATGGCAATAAGATATTAGAACTAGGTTGCGGAATTGGACTTGTAAGTCAGCATCTTGCCTCGATTGTTGGCGAGCAGGGAATTGTATTGGCAACAGATATCAGTGAAGAGCAACTAGCCATTGCAAAGTCTTTGCTATCGAATCCCGCCCCTGCCAATCTGAAATTCCAAAAACTCTCAGCCTTTGATTTAGATACACTCAATGAGAAATTCGATGTTGTTTATGTGAGATTCTTATTGATCCATCTTCCAGATCCACAAAAAGTTATCCGTCAGGTAAAAAGTGTTCTAAAACCAGGTGGAAAATTCATTATCGAAGATTTAATCGGCAACCACACCGTTCACAGTATTCCCAACACAAGAGGAATGGACATGGTGAAATACTTTGATCAACTGCAGTTTGAGATACAACAATCAGATGATCGGTATTTTTCAAAGCTCCCAAAACTTCTTCAAGAAGAGGGTTTTAACATCAGCTCTATGGAGACAATTCATCCAAAACTAGATTCTCCAAGGAAACGTAGAATGCTTACGGGCGGCATATCTTCCTTAAAAGACACTCTATTAGCTGCTGAGAAAATCACTTTAGAAGAATACGATTTAGCCTATTCATTGGTTGAGGGTCTGGAAGACGATATGTCTGTTGAAGTTTTTTGTTATGAGATGGGACAAATTTGTGCGACTTACTAACTGACCGGTTTCATTCATCATTTTTGCGACTTTTGATCTGATAAGTAAATGCCTGAAACAGGATTCGAACCTGCGACCTTCGCATTACGAATGCGCTGCTCTACCAACTGAGCTATCCAGGCGGAGCATTAAAGAGTAGTAAATGAGGGGGATTTCCCTCAATAGGAAAAGGTGTATAATGAATCCCTATGTATCAAGGAAAAAGCATTGCCGCTATCCTACTGATGGCAGGCGAGGGAAAACGGTTCGGAAGCGGCATCCCCAAACAGTTCCATGAACTGGGAAGTAAGAAAATTTATTTGTTTGCGATGGAAACGATTTTGGGAATGGGGATTTTTGACGAGGTGATCCTGGTTTGCCACAAGGATTGGATGGTCGATCATGAGGGAGTAAGAGTGATCGAGGGGGGCGAAAGCCGTCAAGAATCGTCATACCGGGGAGTGCTGGCAGCGAGGGGCGACGTAGTTTTGATCCATGATTCGGTCAGGCCCTTCGTCTCAGAGAGGATTTTAAGAGAAAATGTAGAGATGGCAATCCAATATGGGGCGGTCGATACCTGCATCCCATCTGCCGATACGTTAGTCCATGCCCCTGGAGGGAAGAAAATCGGGAATATCCCGAAGCGTGAAGAATTTTTTAGAGGACAGACCCCCCAAACGTTCAGAAGAGAGTGGATTTTGGAAGCACATAGGAAGATGCGGGGCATGGGCGCGAGCGATGATTGCCAGCTGGTTTTGGGAATGGGCCGGGATGTGTGGGTGGTAAAAGGAGAAGAGCGGAATATGAAAATCACGACCGATTTCGATTTGGCCGTGGCAGGAGGGCTCCTTGAAAACGTTTGAAGTCCGCTCGATTTCCAAGACCTATAAACACAAGGGCAAGATTCTTTACGCATTAGAAGATATCAACCTGACGGTCGAGAAAGGGGACATTTATGGAATCATCGGATTGAGCGGGGCAGGAAAATCGACTTTGATCCGCTGTCTTGCGAGATTGATCGTCCCCAATTCAGGAAATATTTTATTCCAAGGGCGCGATATCGCATCGATCGAAGGGGAAGAGTTGAGAAATTTTCGGAAATCGATCGGGATGATCTTCCAACACTTCAATTTACTTAACTCTAGGACAGCTGCAGGCAATGTCTCCTATCCTCTTGAAATTGCGGGGAAAGAGAGCAAGGAGCGGGTCGATGAGTTGCTGGGGCTGGTGGGGCTTGCGGCAAAACGGGATGCTACCCCAAGTCAATTGAGCGGGGGAGAAAAGCAGCGAGTCGGTATTGCTAGGAGCCTAGCTAACCACCCTGCGGTCCTGCTGTGCGATGAGGCAACTTCAGCTCTTGATCCCAAAACCACACGAGAAATTTTAGATCTTCTAAA
Organism: uncultured bacterium; assembly: GCA_964477585.1. GTDB lineage: Bacteria > Chlamydiota > Chlamydiia > Chlamydiales > SM23-39 > CAYZHU01. The sequence continues at coordinate 13,216 of CAYZHU010000025.1, read as the reverse complement.
GTCAATCAATAAAAAATTGGGTTTGACGATCGTTCTGATCGCTCACGATATGGAAGTGATCAAGCGGATTTGCAATAAAGTTGCAGTCATGGAAGGGGGAAAAATCATTGAGGAAGGCTCTGTCGTGAAAGTGTTTTCAGACCCAAAACAGGAGACGACAAAACGGTTCATCCAAAGTATGTCCCATGAGCTGCCATCCGAATTTTTTAAGCCCGAATCGTCAAACAGAAAGCTCCTCAGATTGCGATTTAGAGGAAAGGCGGCTGGAGAGCCTCTAATCGCCCAAATCATCAAAAATTTCCATGTGGAGGCCAATATTCTGTTGGGCTGGATCGACCATCTGCAAACAACAGTCGTTGGGACTTTGATCATCGAATTGACCGGGGATGCGGCTGGGATTGCCAACGCGTTGAAATTCTTGGAAGACAATACGGTCCAATGCGAGGTGTTAAGCCATGTCTAATCTCGATCTTGCAATCGAATTACTGCCGATCCAAACTTGGTACACCATTTACATGGTGGCGGTTGCCGCCTTCTTTGCCATTCTCATCGGGCTGCCGATCGGAGTGATTTTGACCATTACAGATCGAGGCCATATCAAAGAGAATCGGTCGATCTATCGAATTTTAGAAGCGATTGTTATAGTCGGCAGATCGTTCCCGTTTGCGATCCTGATGGTGGCTCTTATCCCCTTCACCCGTTTGGTCGTCGGGACAAGTTTAGGGACAACGGCTTCAATCGTCCCTTTGACTGTCGCTGCCGCTCCATTTTTCGCCCGATTGATCGAGACGAGCCTAAAAGAAGTCGATCGCCATATTCTGGAAGCGGCCATCGTAATGGGATCGAACACGTTTCAAATCATCACAAAAGTGTTGCTTCCTGAAGCTCTTCCTGGAATGATCTCAGCTATCAGTTTGACCATCGTCAATTTGATTGGGTATAGCGCAATGGCAGGTTTTGTAGGAGGAGGGGGGCTTGGGCAAGTGGCGATCAACTACGGCTACAACAGGTTCAATACTCCGATCATGTGCGCTACTGTCGTTTTATTGATCTTCCTGGTCCAGATCGTCCAGTGGACTGGGAATTCCATTGTCCGCTCGATTCTCAAAAAAAGAGGAATCCATGAATAAGTTCTTAGCTCTCTTATTGGTCCCATATCTCTTCTTTTTGCCTAGTTGTTCTAGGTGCTCGAAACAGGGCTTTCGAGTCGCTGCGACTCCCGTTCCCCATGCTCAGCTCTTAGAATTTGTAAAACCCGATTTGAAAGAGAAAGGCATTAACCTCATTATCATCACCACAAATGATTACAATATGCCGAATCGAGCTCTTGCTCATAAAGAAGTGGATGCCAATTTTTTCCAACACATCCCGTTTATGGAAGAACAAATCAAAGATTTTCATTACCGGATCGAGAGTATCGGAAAGATCGAATTGGAGCCGATGGGAATTTATTCTAAGCGCATTCACTCGCTCGATGAGTTAAAAGAGGGGGACCGGATCGCAATCCCCAACGATCCCACCAATGAAGGGCGGGCGCTTCTTTTGCTCCAGAGCCATGGACTTATAGAGCTCAATGATCCCAGCAATCTATCTTCAACAATCTTAGACATTGCCTCCAATCCGAAGAAACTCAAATTTTTCGAGGTGGACGCCGCTATCTTGCCCCGTTCATTAGACGATGTAGCAGCCGCAGCCATCAACACGAATTTCGCCCTCGAAGCGAAGCTTTCCCTTAACCAAGCGATCGCACTGGAGTCGAAAGATTCCCCTTATGCCAATATCATCGCAGTCCGAACTGGCGACGAACACCGTCCTGACATTGAAGCCTTAAAAGAGGCGATGACCTCTGAGAAAATGAAACGGTACATCGAAGAAAAGTATCAAGGGGCCGTTATACCGGCGTTTTAAAGATAGTCCATCTTCGCACTACATGTTTAGGACTACATTTTGAGGAGTTCCGAGAAGATAATTCTTGAGATTTTGAATTGTGATCGAATAAAGACGGCGGCGAGCTTTCAGCGTCGCCCAAGCAATATGAGGAGTAATGATACAATTTGATAAACCGATCAAAGGACTACCATTGGAAGGAGGTTCTTGCTCCAATACATCGAGAGCTGCCATATAAATTTCGTTTTGTTTCAGCGCCTGAGCTAAAGCATTTTCATCTATAAGGGAACCGCGAGAAACATTGATCAAAATGGCATCCCGTTTCATCATTGCCAGGGTCTTTTGATTAATCAGATGATACGTATGCTCATTTAAAGGACAGTGAAGTGAAATGACATCGCTATTTCGGAACAAGGCATCCTGATCTACGAATGATATCTCATCCGATTTTATTGCAGTTCGGGTACTCACGATGACTTTCATTCCAAAAGCAATTGCAATTTTAGACACAGCTCTGCCGATTTGTCCAAACCCGATAATGCCCAAAGTTAATTGATTAAGCTCGATCAGAGGCTTTTTCCTAAATGTAAAATCAGGCGATCGGCCCCATTCCCCTGCCTGGACTGCCTCATTATGGCATCCTACCTGATTCGTTGCTTCAAGAAGAAGGGCAAATGTCTGCTGTGCAGTAGAAGGAGTCGAATAGGCCGGAATATTAGTTACTACGATTCCCCTTTTTTTTGCCGCTTTAATATCAACGTGGTTATATCCTGTAGCTGTAATCCCGATGTATTTCAGTTCAGGGAGATGATTCATTACTTCTTCAGAAATGGGCACCTTGTTTGTAATAATACCCTCGGCCCCTTTCAATCGTTCTAAAACTAAATGAGATGGTGTTCGGTCGTAAATCTTACATTCCCCTAATGAATGCAGCTCATCAAGTGGAAAATCGCCTGGATTCATTACGAAAATATCAAGAACGACGATCCGCATCTTTAACTTGCCTTGCGATACAAATGTTTTTTGGTGTGAAAGCTCAAATAGGACTCCCAAAGAAGAAATTTCATTGTATCTGCGCAAGTACCATCTAAAACCAGTTGCTCCAAAAGATCCGCAGCTTCTTTGTATTTTCCACTCGAAAAAGATTTTGGACTCATCTTCCCTTTTACCAAGATTTTAGAAGAAATTGATGTGTTAATGTCCGAAAGAACCTGTCGAACAATATGAAAAAATAAACTCTTATCGAATACTCGATTTTCATCTTTTATAATAATCTTATGATGGAACCATGTCCAAAGTTCTGAACGGGCTCGTTCGGCCGTTGCCATGTTTTGCATCAAAATGGGTTTACCCGGCTCTCTTCTTTGTCGGTAGGGGATGACCCCATGCCCTCTCAACCAGGCTTCAATGTATTCAATCGCCTGGTTAATATTATTGTAAATAGATAAATAAGAGACATCCCCCTTGGGAATTGTCCGTAAATTTACAGCGATTTCTTTCTCAATTTGCCTTAATTTTTTTTCTCTTTGAACTCCGTGAGGAAGTAAAAATGCCGGTAGAAATTGCTTCGGATATAAAGAATCATCGATCGGTGTTTGTAAAATGTCCATGGCAAGCGGTGTCGTATCTGGCATCGCCTCCCAAGCTTGAACAGATCCTCTGTCATGTTCTTTTCTCAAACTCTCAGCTGTTATTTTCATGGCGAGATCTCGAGTTGAAGGATCGCTAGTCAAAGCAACTGTCATTCCTCCGACAGGAATGATTCCTCTCCTTTGGGAAATTTCGGCAATTTGAAACCAAGACTGGTCAGCACCAATATCTTCTTTAGCGCAATATTTTGCTTCCGGGTATGTTTTTTCTGGGTAATGGCTATATACCTTGATCATATCAAAAACTCGATCATGCCTCCCTGAGCAAAAGCAATCTATGTGCGATTTTTTAAAGATCAGATCTCCTCCCTTTTGCAAAATATCGATCTCTTTTTTCTCGCGGCTGCACAATGCAAAAGCAACTTCCTGTATTTCAAAATCTCCTTTTAAAGTCTCAATGATCGCAGAGCACTTGATGCTCATCTCCGGAAGATCGAGATATTTTTCTGCGCACTTGAAGATGTCGGCCCAAAGAAGAGCTTTTTGGTAATCCATTTTAGGGATTACATAAAATGGTCCCACAAGAGGATTTTTTGAATGGCTTACATGAAAACAATGTAAACCAAAGTCAAATAGCGCTCTTTCCATCGGCATTCCATTTATCAAGATTTCCTTGATCGCAGGAGTATTGATTCCATTGATTCGAACTCGAATTAAATTCAACCCATCTTTTTTCCTATCATATTGATAAACTCTGCTACCTTTAACAACCTTTGATTTTCCACGCATAATTTGTTTAAGCGTTCTTTGTCCCTCCATCACTTTATGAAAATCAAGATGGAAGGCATCCTCAAAATCAATCATACTCGCAACAGGCCTAACCCCGTATCTTTTCTTAGTGGTCTGAGATTTGATGATCATTTCAGGGTCCGCCGGAGAAACTAGAATAATCCCTGGCTTTTTCATAAATGCAGGGATAGCCTCCTCTCCGATTTTCCAATTCCCAGAACGGATGGCTTGACATTCTTTAAAATCTAAATACCCATATTCATTCTTAAGGCTTTGATCGATAGCTTTTTGCGCCCGTCTTTCATCTTCTCGGATTTGGGAGATCCGAGCTGCAAATTGATTTTGTAGAAAAGAAAGAAATCGAAGAGCCTCTACCGTAAGCAAATCAGATCGATATCGATTATATATAGCTGCATCCACTTCAATTTCAGATAATATATCCATACAATTTAAATTATACAATTCTAAAATTATTTAAAATAAATTAAACAAAAAAAAGCATTAGTTATAAGAAAGTAGTGCTGCAAGCACTCTGAATCAGCAATTTACAAGATAACGCCGAAGGTGGCTGTGGATTTGTACTGTAGCCCTTATAGGGGCCGTTCAAACGGCTATCGGAGCCAGGTTTTGGCTTTCTCTTATGCCATTCCTATAGAATTGACCAGAAAGATTTTGAGACTTGATGGATTCGAACCATCGACCCTTTCATTAAAAGTGAAATGCTCTACCACTGAGCTAAAGTCTCATTAAAGAATCTTGACCCCGACGGGATTCGAACCCGTGTTATCGGAATGAAAATCCGGTGTCCTAGACCGGGCTAGACGACGGGGCCAGATTGGTAAAAACGCTATCGATTTTAGTGTATCGCCTTTATTTTGTGCAACAAAGAATCGCTAGCACCGCCCTTTTAGACGGTCATAATCTCCTTTTCCTTGTCTGCGCAGACTGTATCCACCTCTTTGCAAAACTTATCCGTAAGCTCCTGAATGTGCTTTTCAATCTTTTTCATCATATCTTCTGGGATCAGCCCATCTGTTTTTTGCTTCCGGACCGTTTCATTGAATTTGCGCCTCACTTCACGCAAAGAAATCTTAGACTTTTCTCCTAAATCCTTGCACTGCTTCGCAATTTGCTTGCGGATCGATTCATCCATCGGCGGAATATTGATCCGGATGACTTTACCATCCACCATCGGATTGACCCCTAGCTTAGCTGCTTCAATCCCCTTGGCTATCGCATTGGCGTTCGTGTGATCGAATGGAGTCACGACAATTTGTCTCGGCTCGGGAACGCTGATGTTTGCGAGAGCCTTTAAAGGCATATGAGACCCAAAGAGCTCAACATGCACTTTATCGAGGATCGCTGCATTCGCTCTCCCTGTTCGAAGGGCTTTTAATTCTTGCTTTAGATGGTCGATCGCCGCTTGCATCGCGGTTTTTACTTGGGCTTCTACGTTATTGCTCATATTCTATTCTCCTTCAACCAGCGTCCCAATGGAATCATCAAAGATCGCTGCGTACAATGCTCCTTTCGGAAAAATATTGAACACACGAATGGGAATCCGATTTTCTCGACAAAGGGCAATCGCAGTCGCATCCATCACTTCTAACTGATGGTTCAATATTTCAGTGTATGTTACCCGATCAAATTTTTTTGCATCAGGATATTTTAGGGGATCTTTATCGTAAACTCCATCGACTTTTGTCGCTTTTAACAAAACTTCGGCGTGGATTTCCAACGCTCGGAGAGCGGCGGCCGAATCGGTCGTAAAATAAGGATTGCCTGTCCCTCCAACAAAAATGAGGACGATCCCTTTATCGAGATACTTGAGGGCATCTTTCCAGGAATAGGCCTCCGCCATCACGTCGCACGTGATAGCGCTCATGATGCGGCTTTCACACTTGATTTTTTCGAATGATTGTTGGAGAGCGATTCCATTGATGAGAGTGGAGAGCATGCCGATATGATCGGCAGGAGTCCTCTCCATCCCATTCTTGGTAGCTTTTAGACCGCGGAAGATATTCCCCCCGCCAATCACCACACCTACTTGGATTCCTAGCTGGATAAGCTCTTTGATATTCTCAGCGATTCTGTGGCACGCTTCTAGATCAATGCCAAATTTTTGATCGCCCATGAGGGCTTCACCAGAAAGCTTGAGTAAAATCCGTTTATACTGTGAGCCAGTTGCAAAACTCTTCGCCATGTAAAATCGCCCTTTTGGCGCTCCTTGTCCTGGCGGCGACTCGCCTACTTTTCAAGTATGTCCTCGTCGCCGCCATCCGGACCAGCAAGCAGGTCCTGGCAAGGAGCATCCAAAATCATCGATTTTTCAAAGTCGTGGAGTTTTGCAACTTGCTCCTGTGGCCTTTTTCACATTTGAGCTTGCCCCACTTTCCAACGCCAAAATCCTCGGATTGAAAGTGGCTTCCCAATTTTCTTCGAACAGAGTTCGAGAAATTGTTGTACCGTGACTGAATTATCTTTTACGTACTTTTGGTGAATCAAGCAAACTTGCTCTGAAAAAGCCTTTAATTTCCCAGCGATGATCTTATCGGCTATATTCGGAGGTTTCCCTTGAACTTGCGACCGGGCTATCTCTTCTTCACGAGCCATCGCATCTGCTGGAATTTGGTCAGGTTTTAGGTAATCGGGATTTTCTGCGGCGACGTGCATCGCAAGTTCTTTCGCGATTCCCTCTTGGTCTGCAGACCCTTCTATCTCCACAATGACCACCAGCTTTCCGCCCATGTGGGAATAGATCCCATAGGAACTGTTCGGATGTCTTGGAATGAGTTCGAGGCGGCGGAGTTGGATATTCTCTCCTAATGCCTGAATGACCAGATTTCGGTACTGATCGATCGAGATCGATTTATCCTTGTAATAGGGCTGTGCGACAAGGTCAGCTAATGATTTCGGCTTCGTCTCGAGCGCTTGTTTCACACAATCGTGTACAAAATGTTTGAAACGGTCGTTCTGCGTAACGAAATCGGTCTCAGCATTCGCTTCCAGAAGGATTACATGCTGCTTATCTTCAGCAGCCAGAATCAACCCTTCTTTTGTCTCTCTTCCCTCTTTTTTGACCCCAGAAGCCATTCCAGCTTTTCGGAGAATATCGATCGCCTTTTCCATGTCGCCGCCAGAAAGGACAAGGGCCTCTTTACATTTGCCCATACCAACGCCGGTCTTCTCGCGCAATTCTCTGATCATATCCGAACTGATGTCTTTCATTAGAGGAACTCCTTATTCTTCCGTATCTTCGTCTTCGCTTTCCTCTTCTTCATCGTCAGAAGGACCTTCACCCTCTTCGTCCCCTTTAGAAACAGGGAGATTGAGATCATTTTTCTTATCGATAATGGATTGCATAAGGGCGCTCAAAACAATTTTAATGCTCTTTAATGCGTCGTCATTGCAAGCGATTACATAGTCGATTGGATCTGGATCGCAGTTTGTATCGACCAATGCCATGACTGGAATTCCGAGTTTATTCGCCTCGGCAACAGCAATGTGTTCGCGTCCTGGGTCGACAACAACCAAAAGGCCCGGAGGTTTGCGCATTGCGCGAATTCCCGCCAAGTTCCGATCGAGTTTGACTCGGTCTTTTGAGAGCTTGGAAATCTCTTTTTTCTTAAGCCCTTCGCCGCCTGCAGCAATCCTCTTCTCAATCCGCTCGAGAGTTTTAACCGATTGGCGAATCGTCGTTAAGTTGGTGAGCGTTCCACCCAGCCATCTTTCGCAAACATAGAATTCTCCGCACTCTTCTGCACATTCTTTAATAACAGCTTTTGCTTGTTTCTTTGTTCCGACGAAAAGAATAGGCTTCCTCTTCCCCACCATATCGCTCACAACCTGAACGGCAGTCCGGATCTGCTGCAATGTTTTTGCGAGGTCGATGATATAGATTCCGTTGCGAGCCTCAAAGATGAACCGTTTCATCTTCGGATTCCAACGATGGGTTTGGTGCCCGAAATGAGCGCCTGATTCGAGCAACTCCTTAATGGTCACCCCTGCTTCTTTGTGTGCTGTAGCCAAAATGCTCCTCAAATATTAGGTTTTCTTTAGCGCCTGGACAGAATTGAACTGACACTCGTAGCTTGGAAGGCTACTGTTCTACCATTGAACTACAGGCGCAAGCCTAAAAAACGAAAACGAAACTACAGTTTTACCTAAAATTTCCATTTTTTCCAAGAGAAAAATTCGTTAAGATGTGGAGATATGGCCCTTTCCGATATCCCGACCAAAACAAACCGAGTCCTCCGGATCATTCTAGTCGCCTTTTTAGCGATCGTTATCCGCGTTTGGCACCTAGGAGTCGTCCAAAGGGAGGAGATGATAAAAGAGTCGCAAAAGCCGCAGCAAAGGACAATTTTGGTCCGCGCCGACCGAGGCACAATCTGCGATAGATTTCATAAACCATTAGCTCTTAATAGGATAAGCTACAACGCCGCCATCTATTACAATCAAATTGCCCAGATCCCTTCAATCAGCTGGAAAGTAGATGGGGAGGGAAATCGGGTCCGCGTCTACGCTCGAAAAGAATATATTCGAGAATTATCTTCGATCTTAGCCAAAACCCTCGATCTCGATGCCGACAGGGTAGAAGACTTGATCCATTCAAAAGCTTCCTTGTTTCCCCATGCCCCCTATATCCTGAAATCTGCGCTTACCGAAGATGAGCACTATCGGCTTAAGATGCTAGAGAAAGATTGGGTAGGGGTCCAGGCAGAAATTGCAGCTGAAAGATATTACCCGATGGGGAAAACCGGTTGCCATTTGATTGGGACAATGGGAGCTATTAACCATAAAGAATACAACCGGGTAGTAGACGAAATTTGGGCCCTGCAGCAGACGATCGATCTCTATGAGGAAGGAGTCGACATTCCCCTTCCTGAACACTTTACCTCTTTCGAGGAAGTTTACAAGCGCTACAATGAATTAAAAGAAAAAGCATACACTTTGAACGCTCTAGTGGGGAAATCTGGCATCGAAGGGAAATTTGAAGAAGAACTGAGGGGATTTTATGGTAAAAAGATTTTTGAAGTGGATCAAAAAGGGGAATGTTTAAGGGAACTCTCAGGGGGCAAACCTGCGTTTCCTGGGAGGCAAATTGTTCTCACGATCTCAGCGGAATTGCAAGAATTTGCCGAATCGCTCCTGAATCAGAATGAAAAAATCCGAGATGGGAGAAGTCTGGGAGTCGATCCGGCAGATAAAAAAAGAAAAGTACAGAAGCAGCCCTGGATTAAAGGCGGGGCGATCGTGGCGATCGAACCAAATACAGGGGAAATTCTAGCCCTCGCAAGCACCCCACGGTTTGATCCGAATGATTTTATCCCTTCCACAAACTCCGCTCTTCGAAGGGAAAAACAGCGGCAAATCTGCCGTTGGCTTGAAAATGAGACATTCATTGCTTCTATCTGGGATGGAAAAGAGCAGCTATCTCGAGAGCGGACGCGCCAATTTGTGGAGGAAAGCCAACCTTTAACCTGGGAATTTACTCTCGAGCTGATGCTTCCCTTAGAATCTCCAGTGAAAGCATTCTTTACTCGGTATGACGACATTAAGTCAGCCATCCAACTCCAGGAAGATTTTGAGGAGCTTCTCTATTACTCGAAGATCTCAGATGCAAAACGGCTTGTCGATGTCATTTTCGATTTGAAATCCCCTGATCGAAAAGCCCTCCAATCGATCCCAGAGGCAGCAGCTTCCTTAAAAAGACTGGAAGCACAGTTAAGCCTAATTCCCCACAATGGCGATAAACTCTTTGCCATCGATCTATGCCGAGCTGTAGTCTATAGCCCAAGTTTTAACGACTCTTTAATTACAGCTATTGGCTCTACTAAAATTGCCGCCTACCGGTCGCTTGTGCAGGCATTTCAAAGAGTAGAGGAACGAGCTAAACCGATCTTTCAAGAGAAATTCCACGAGACAGAATTTCAAGTTTGGAAACAAGCGAACCAAAAAGAATTCCTCGCTGCTAAACGGGCCGAAGAAAAAGAGAAAAAAACCTACGCCCGTCCCTATCTCGATTATCTCGATGGAAAAGAAAAGGAGTTATTTGCCCAATTTTGGGAGGAACATAGGCTGTCTCTCCTCTTGACCGAGGTTTTGCAGCAGAGCCGAGAACCCAAACTGCGCGATTTTTGCAAGAACCTAAAGCCGGAGCTCGCACAAGAATTGCTTCACACATTCCGCTCTTTTTCTCAAATGAAAAGGCCGCTTTACGGGACTTATAAAGGTTTGAGAGGAAAAGAAGAAAAAGATCTCGCTGCCAGTTTCTATCCATTAGGAGGTTTTGGATTCAGCCGCTCCTCCGCTTTCCAGTCGGGATCGGCGCAAGGTTCCCTCTTCAAATTAGTGACCAGTTTTGAGGCTTTAAGACAAGGGCAAAGCCACGTTCTTTCTCTCGTCGACGAATTCCAAAGAGACCCGAAAAATGTGGGCTACATGCCCAACGGGACTCCTTATCCCCGCTTTTACAAAGGAGGAAGGCTCCCGAGAAGCCACGCGCCTATGATCGGTTTTGTCGATTTTATGGGGGCAATCGAACAATCGAGCAACTGCTACTTTTCGATTCTAGTTGGCGACTATTTCAAAGATCCCGAAGATCTCGCTCGTGCGGCGAGATGGTTTGGGTATGGGCAGAAAACCGGTGTGGAGCTTCCAGGAGAATTCCGGGGAAATGTCCCAACTGACCTGAAAGAAAACCGGACTGGCATCTACTCTACAGCGATCGGCCAACACACTCTTTTGAGCACCCCCCTCCAGTCATCTCTTATGATCGCAGCAATTGCAAATGGAGGATCTCTTTTAAAGCCTAACATCGTCAAAGAAGTGACAGGTTTTTCTCCCGACCGAGAACCTCTGCATGCATTTGCATTCTCTAACTTTTTTGCAAAAAATGAACTGGAAGCGATCGGAATCCAATTCCCTCTTTTCACCGCCATCCAGGCGCGCAGCTCGATCGATGCGGCTCAAATTACATCTCCCGAAATCCGAGGGACCGTTCCCCTAACTCCTCAAATTCGATCCACGCTTCTCGATGGAATGGACCGCGCAGTTTGGGGGGCGAAGGGGAGCGCGAGGCCTAGCGCCATCAAGCAACTCCTCTCCAATCCGATCCTGATGCGGGAATATAATTCTCTCCAACACCAGATGCTCGGAAAGACAAGCACAGCTGAGGTCGTTTCCATCCCCAGCGTCCTTCCATCATCTCTTCCTCAAATCTATAAAAACATCTGGTTTGGCGCGATCTCTTTCCCCGAACTGACGGCCAAGAATCGGTGGGACCATCCAGAACTGGTCGTTGTCGTTTTTCTCCGTTACGGAGACGGAGGAAAGGAATCAGCTCCCCTCGCTGCCCAAATGATCCGAAAGTGGCGTGAAATAAAACAGAAGTATAAAGAAGAATCATGGAACCAAAAAGTGGAACATTAGGCGGCTCGATTCTGGGGCCGAGGAATTTGCCAAGAGAAAAGCAGAATCCCGACATTCTGCTTCCGCCGAGAAGCGATTCGGGGACGATGCCAAACCTGAGATGGTCGTTTGCCGATAGCCATATGCGTGTAGAGGAAGGGGGATGGTCGCGTCAGACCACTGTGCGGGAGCTTCCGATCGCAAAGACAATCGCCGGCGTCAACATGAGGTTGAATGCAGGGGGCGTTCGGGAGCTTCATTGGCATAAAGAGTCGGAGTGGTCCTACATGTTGAAGGGAAAAGCGAGGATCACAGCGGTCGACCATGAGGGGCGAGCTTTTCAAGACGATGTGAGCGAAGGGGATCTTTGGTTTTTCCCTGCGGGGATTCCCCATTCGATCCAGGGGCTAGCTGATGATGGGTGCGAATTCCTGCTTGCTTTTGACGATGGAGATTTTTCAGAGGATTCCACTTTTCTTCTATCCGATTGGTTGATTCATACTCCAATCGAGATTCTCGCTAAAAATTTTGGAGTGCCTGCATCTGCTTTTGCAAAGATCCCCAAAGAAGAGCTCTATATTTTCCAGGCTAAAGTACCTCCCCCGCTTAAGAAAGACCGAATCATCGGCAATGGAGCTGTTCCCCATTCTTTCAGCTACAAACTCTTCAAACAAGAGCCGCTAAAAATGAAGGGAGGCAAGGTTTGGATCGTCGATTCTCATAATTTCCATGCCTCGAAGACGATTGCAGCGGCGCTTGTAGAGATCGAGCCGGGCGCTATGCGGGAACTCCATTGGCATCCAACGGGAGATGAGTGGCAATTTTACATCTCAGGAGAGGCGCGGATGACTGTATTCGGCTCTGAGGGAATTGCGCGCACCTTCGATTACCAAGCAGGCGATGTGGGCGCCGTCCCTTTCCCCATGCCCCACTACGTAGAAAACACCGGAAAAACGACTCTCCGGTTTCTCGAAATCTTCAAAAGCGACCGGTTTGCCGATATCTCTTTGTCAAAATGGTTAGCTTACACTCCGCATGAACTAGTCAGAGCTCATCTCAACATCGACGAATCCATTCTTAAGAAAATCCCTAAACAGAAGCTCCCGATCGTAACCTAGATTCGAGAGCTAGCGCTTGCTCGAAATATTCGATCGTTGCCTTGAGCCCTTCTTTAAGCGAGATTTTAGGCTCCCAGTGAAGCATTTTTTTTGCTAGGGAAATATCAGGTTTTCGCTGTTTTGGATCATCTTCAGGAAGGGGTTTGTAGATGATAGGAGACTGGGAGTTAGTGAGCTGAAGCACTTCATTTGCGAGGTCGATCACCCGGAATTCAGTGGGATTGCCGATGTTGACAGGGCCTGGAGTGGAAGAATTCATGAGACGGACTGCGGCTTCCAGGAGATCATCGACATAGCAAAATGAGCGTGTCTGCAACCCTTGGCCATAGATCGTGATCGGTTCATTCTTTAACGCTTGCACAATGAAATTGGAGACGACTCTTCCATCGTTAGGATGCATGCGGGGGCCATAGGTATTAA
>CAYZHU010000024.1:0-16523 GCA_964477585.1 uncultured bacterium | reverse complement strand
AAGCGGAAAGTCAAAGAGGCGGAACTCCATGCCGCTGAAGATAAAGTACGCAAAGAATCGGTTGAGGTGCGGAACGAAGCGGACTCACTCGCCTTCCGCGCGCAAAAATCGCTTACTGAGTACAAAGATAAGCTTCCTGCTCAAGTCGTCACCGACATCCAAAGCCGGATCGACGCTCTCAAGAAAGCCTTAGAGGGACAAGACAATGACCTCATCAAGGCGAAATCGTCTGAACTGCAAGAGCATATGCAGAAAATCGGCGAAGAGCTCTCGAAAGCAGGCGCAGGACAAACGCCTCCTCCCCAATCTGGTCCTAAAAAGCCCGACATCGAGGAAGCGGAAGTCGAAATCGTCGATGAAGAGAAAAAGTAGTCACTGATTACAATTCGTGAGTGTGCAGGCGTCGATTGATTGCCTGCCGCTCGGTTTTTTTGCGTAGATCGTGAAAACGAGCCGCGTGGCTGGATAGACGCCTTCTACTCGGTTCTCTCCTAAGTCCCTATCAACTCTCGCTTTTCCAAAATCCTTTTCTATGATCAATTCTTGGTACAGGTTCTGATTGAACTTACTATCGTTAGGCCAAGCGCTTCCAGTTTTTGCTACTTGGATCTCATCCGTTTGAGAATCAATCGTAAAGTAGCGTCCTCCATTCTGGACTGTGATCTCGGCAGCCCGTACTTTAGCTATTTTTTTTGCCTCGGAAGAAGAAACTCCATCGTGCACCACAATAACGGCGTAGCGGTCCGCATCTACCTGGTATTCAATTAGATTGTCGGCTTGGGTGATCTCCTGCTGGTTCAGGCAAACCCCAACAAGCGCGCTCAATGCTGCAAGACATATGGCAATTTTCATATAAACCTAACCAACACTCATCTTTATATAAACATATTAATTTAATAGTTTTCAACTTAATTTATAATAATTTTAAAATTAGTTACGATATATCAGAAAGCAAATTTTTTAAGAAATATTAAATTGTTCTTTAAAAATAAATTCGTTTTCTAGTACAAAAGCCATTCTCTCTTAAGGAAGAGGGTATTTTAGGAAACTCCAAACCAGGTAGTGGATCATGGTCATGTTTAGTCAAAGAATTACCGCAGCAATGCAGGCGTATCAAACTAACATAGCATCTTTACAAGAAGAACGGGGCAGGATCAATGCTTCAAAAGGGATTTTGGATGAGTTGATCCGAGGATTCGAAAAAAATATATATCCTCCTGAACTTCAAACTAAAATGGATGCTCAAGGCAGAAGCTATATCTTAGCTAGACGAACAAGAGATCGGGCGAATGCGATATTTGAGTTCTTAACAACAAACATTACTAGTATCACACGCGAGCATGTTTCTTCTTATTCCAATGAGACGAATGCTGAATTAGGAGTGGCGACTAAATGGTCAAAACTAGGGCACCAGACAATGGATCTGATCATACCAAAATTGCAAACCCTAGCGACTAAAGTAGGTATCGTAAAAGACAACATTGCAGCCGCTATGGATCCCGTATCGTTAAGATTAAATGAGGCCTATTCCTATAGTTACCGATTTCTAAAATCTGTACCCCCTATGGAATTATTAAAAATGAGTGCACTCAATCAAGTGCCAAGAGCAAGAACCTATCGGGATCATGCTCTCCTGATATTGGAAAAAACGATGCCTCCTGTTGAAGAAAATCTCTTCGTGTTTGAAGAAGATAATGCTACGGCTGAAGATCCTGAAACAGATACATCGAAAGTAGAGTCTGAAAAGCTAGAAAGATTATTGCAGGAGCTCAAGCAAATCACTGATGCTATTGATTCAGAAGGACAGCAACCAAACGCCGCGCCGAGCGCTGCTTCTCCGACTTCAGTCGAGCCAGTAAATGATCCTGCGCCAACCGGTGCAACTTCCCAAGCAGCAGGTATTAGCTCGGCAACACCTGCTCCATCCATTCAGGTTACCATTTCAGCAAGCGATCCAGCGGGACCTAGTTCACAAACAACTACAATTTATTCTCCGCCTTCACCATCTGCTATGAGCGCCTGTTCAGAAGATGATTCGAAAGTACAGCCATTTGCAGTTCAAGCGGACTCTGCTCGTCCAAATCCTGAACCTGTATTAGCAACGCTATTAAGTACTAAAGCGTCTGCAGATGCGGCGTCAAAATCATTTGGAGGAAAGCAGACGCAATCAAAAAAGTCAGAGCCCGTTGCAGCTGCTGGAAATACATCTGGCTCATCAGAGACCCCTTCAAGAAAGTCCTCGGGAAACGATGGGAGGACAACAAGAAGGAGTAATTAAGAGAATTACAATTGTACGGGCAAGCGACCCTTGCCCTTTTCTTTTCCAATTAGGACAGAATAGACGGCCCATTGCGCATCGGAATCATTCTCGTAACCGATGAGGATCGAATTTCGTTTCTTAAATTTTTTCAAGGCGTATGGAGTCCCAAAGAGAAGTACAATCGATCGATCTGATTCGATCAGCCGCATCACTTCTTCTGAAAATTCAGTTTTCAATCCTACTCCATGCAAAGCAATGATTATCTGATCAAACGGGTCCCAATCATCTTTTTCAGTGAGGACTGTTTCAAATTGCCCTTTGAGAACGTCATTATCGCCGATCGAGATATAAGCATACCTGCCTGTTAAAGAAATCGGCTCTCCTACTTGCGTCACGGCATCCAAAAATAATTCCCGTTTCAAACCTTCCGCCTCTTGGCTATGGAGCGCATCGAAAAGTCCTTCTTCTGGAATCTGCCGTTCGATTTTTTCTTTAGCTTTTAAGATGCGAAGTACACTTTGATCAAGCTCTTCGAGATCCAATTTATCTGTTTCATACTCCTCTTTGAGAGCTAAAAAGGCCCTTGGAATTTGTTCCTGAATGAGCTGGTCTACAGCCGGATCTTTATGATTCCCATAGAGCAATATATCGCAGCCCGCCTTCCTTGCCAAAATCGCGATCTCTTCTGGCGTATACCGATCTGCAATCGCCTTCATATTGAGCGCATCGCTCACGATCAATCCTTGAAATCCCCATTTCTCGCGGGGGATTTTCAAACAAGATTCAGAGAGAGAAGTAGGAGTCGCCTTATCGATGCAAGGGACAAGTAGGTGGGCCGTCAGGATCCCAGCTGCGCCATCCTCAATAGCCTGTTTAAATGGGACGAATTCCACTTTTTCAAGCCTCTCTCTGGAAAAAGGGATCGAGGGGAGATCTTGATGGGAATCCACCGCTGTATCTCCGTGGCCTGGGAAATGTTTCACACATCCCATGATCCCTTCCCCTTGCATCCCTTTTAGAAAAGCCGACACTCGGGATGCGACTTGTTCAGGATCTTCCCCGAACGATCTCGTGTGGATCACCGGATTGGCTGGATTATTATTCACATCGGCGACAGGGGCCAAGTTCATATGGATCCCGACTCTTTTCGCCTGCCGGCCAATTTCGGCTCCCAAAGCGGAGATCTTCTCTAGATCCGTTACCGCTCCAAGCGTCATGTTTTTTGGGAAAGCGATTGTATCGGAAAGGCGCATTGCAAGGCCCCACTCTGCATCAGCTAAAATCAGAAAAGGGACCTTTGCATCTTTTTGAAGACGATTGAGGAAACGGACTTGCTCAATTGCCGTTCCTTGTTTCAATATGGCATTTCCGATCCTATATTTTTCTCTCAACTCCAACCAATCGTCCCAATGGTCTTCCCCTCTCATCGGGCAAGCAGGCGCAGCAAACAATTGTCCGATTTTTTCTTCCAGGCTCATTTGGGACAACGTGTCTTCCGCCCACCCCGCAAACAGAAAGATCGGAGTAAAAAAAATTAAAAATCTCATTACGATCCCTTAAAAACAAATAATTGTACTCAAGATCGAACTTATGGACAACTTTTCGGAAGATTTAACGCAAAGACGCGGAGACGCAAGGATTTAATAATTTTTTTGCGCCTTTGCGACTTGGCGTCTTTGCGTTGATTTCGTCTGCCCCCTCGAGCACGAGTTAAAAGAACTTGCTGAAGAGCCGAGTGATGTCCTGGTAGGTGATGTAGATGAAGAGAGCGACGAGAAGACCGATGAAAGGAATAATGAGCCTTTCCATTGTTTTGGAACGGATCGGCCTCTTGGTGATCATCTCATATAGAGAAAACAGGATGTGCCCCCCATCGAGGACAGGGATTGGAAGAAGATTGACTAGCCCTAAATTCAGGCTGATCACCGCCATCCAGAAGAGGGCTTCTTTGGTCCCCACCATCCAGCTATTGTGGACGACTTGGACAATCCCTACTGGACCGCTCACATATTTTGGATTGAGGCCTCCTGAAATTAGGCCGAAGAGAGTGCGGTAAGTGTCTTGAAACACGTCGATGAATTGCTGCACTGGGCTCGGATTATAGAGAATGGGTCGGTCTATCAGATTGAGGCCCAAAACAAATCGGCCCTGATCTTTCTCTAAATTGCTCAAAGCCTCGGTCTTTCTTTCAGAATCTTGAATGGCTTCGATCTCTTTCTTCGATTGGGCAAACTCCTGGGCTAATTGCGCTTTCTGCTGAGTCGGCAATGTGAGATCATGAAGAGGCTTTGGGACAATCGGCGAAAGGAGAACGAGATCTCCTGCGCCTATCTCGGGATGGCCGGTGCCGATCGAGGAGACAATCTTTTCTAGATTGTGAATATCGAATTGGTCGAATTGAGAATCGGCTGCCTTCCAAAGGACTTTCTGCCCGATTTCCTGATTTCTCTCCACAATGACTAACACATGGCGGGTTTGCAATTGATTCAAGAGTTCATAAGAAGATTCGATCGGGTGCCCATCGACAGCTAGTATCTGGTCTCCTTCTTGAAGAGGATTGAAATAGGCGCACCGTTTACACTTTAAAAAAGCCTTGATCTGATCCTCTTCATCGATGAAGCCGATCCTCCCTTCCACAGATGCAGTGGGAGAGAGTAGGTAAGGGATAAAATAAAGATCGGAAAGCCTTCCCTTGATCTCCGCTTCGTGCTGCCAGTCGTCGAGTTCCCCTTTTTCATAAGGAGAGAGTTTCAAGTCATCGATATGAACGCGAGGGGCTTTTGTAAGGAAAATATCGTCGCCGCGCTGGACTGTGAGAAGCGTGGTCGATTCGTTGATGAGGGAGCTCAAATGGGGAGCTGAAAAAACGATCTCTCCATCGGCCCATAAAACCCGGTCCCCAGGTTCAATCCCGCTCTTTGTCATAGAAGAGCCTACTGGGAATGTCCCCTGCTTATCAAAAATCAAATACTGGGCAGGCGAGAGAACGCCGATTGTCCCCAACTTTTCTTTCAACATGCGGGGATCGTCATAAGTGGGAAGAGTGTAATTGAATTCGCTCTTTTGCCCTGTCAGGTAATCGACTTTGTAGCCTTTGATTTGGGTCGTCTCGTCGCTCATGACGCTCGCCATCAAAAGATCTTTAAATCCTTTGAATGTCCGCCCATCGTATTTTTCAATCACATCGCCAGGCCGGACCCCTCGGTCATAAAGAGCTGATTTCGTATCGACCCAGCCAATCCGGTGGGTAAATTCAGAAAATGGCTTGCTCCTTCCGCCCGAGAACCAGAGAATAGAAAATGCGACGATGGAAAATGCGATATTCACTAAGGGGCCAGCCAAAGCAACCTTGATTCTCTGCCAAGGCTTCTTCCCATAAAACCCGTCGGCTATCTCATAAGGCTCCCGGCTTCCCTCTTTTTGCATACCGGCGATCTTGACGTATCCTCCGAAAGGAAGCATGCAGATTTGCCATTGGACCCCTTGCCATTCCCAGCTATAGATCGGTTTCCCGAACCCGATTGCAAAGACTTCGACCCTCATCCCCTGGCGCCGCGCGATCCAGTAATGGCCAAGTTCATGGATAAAGACGAGAAACCCAAGTCCTAAAATTGCAAAAAAAGCATAGATCAGACTGGCAAACATAGGCTAAAAAATCCTTTTACGCACAGTGGGCTTCTCTCCTGGCATCAGCATCCACTGATAGAATTGCATCCAAGGTTAACAGATTTGCCGGCCTGTGTGAAGATATTAATTTTTCCAGTTTCGTTCCGATCGCATCCCAAGAGATCTCTTGATTGAGGAATCTCTCGACGAGAACTTCATTGGCCGCATTGAGAAAACAGGGATAGCTCTTCCCTTCCTGCATTGCGTAGGTAGCCATTTGAAGACAGCGAAATTTTTCTTTATCAGGCGGAAAAAAGGTGAGCGTCCCATTCTTCAAAAAATCGTAAGGGGGAAGCATCCCTCTCTTCCTTTTCGGGTAGGTCAATGCATATTGGATTGGAAGGACCATATCGGGTTCAGATATTTGAGCTAAAATCGATCCGTCGATGAACTCGACGCAGCTATGGATCCGGCTTTGAGGATGGATCACCGCCTCGATCCGGGAAGGTTCGATCCCGTATAGCCATCTCGCCTCGATCATTTCAAATCCTTTATTGATCAAAGTAGAAGAGTCGATCGTCACTTTCGGCCCCATCGTCCAATTTGGATGGGCTAACGCCTCTTTCACTGTGACTGACTTGAGGCTTTCCAAGCTCCGGTTCAGAAAGGGGCCTCCTGAAGCGGTCAAAATCAAACGGCGGACCGATTTTGGGTCTTCCCCGTTCAAACATTGGAACAGGGCTGAATGTTCGCTATCGACCGGAAGAATGGTAATCCCTTTCTTCTTAGCCAATTCGCTGATCCACTCTCCCGCGCAAATCAACACTTCCTTGTTCGCCAAGCCGATCTGCTTGCCAGCCTCAATAGCTGCAATCGCAGGCAGCAGGCCAACGCTTCCCGTCATCGCGAGCAGGGCATAATCGGATCCAGAAAATGAAGCGACCGCCTTCAAACCATCGATACCTGCCAAAACGGGGATGTGGGGAATCTTTTTTTGTAAGAGCAAAGCCTTGTCAGCATCAAAAACAGCGACCAATTTTGGGGAAAACTTTTTCGCCTGCTCTTCCAAGAGTTCGATATTCGATTTTGCGGCCAAAGCAGCAATCTCGAGATCCTCATTCAAGTGCTCAACGACTTGAAGAGCGCTCTTTCCGATCGATCCAGTACTTCCTAAGACAGCGATTCTTTTCCGCATCTAACTCTCATGAAAGACTTGAGGATAGCGCATAGGCCATAAATAATGCCAATCAGAACTGCAATCAACCCTCCAGTCGAAAGGCCAATCCCAAGAATAGACAAGAGATGGCGCGAAAGGGCTACCCCAATAACAGAAGCGGCGGCCCCTATTGCTCCGCTCCAGAAAATAAGCCAGGGCAGCCTGTGGCAGAAGAGGCGGGCCGTTAGATAGGGGCCGGTAAGAAAAGCCAGCACAAGTAAAACCCCCACCGCCCGAAACGCGGCGATGCAGGTCAAAGCGCATAAAAATAGGAGGATAAAATGGAAGGCGCCGCACCGGATTCCCAAGGTTTGGGCCAAATTCCGGTCAAAGGATGCGAGTTGGAACTGCCGATAAAAGAGGATGAGGACAATGAAATTGAAGCCGGCGAGCAAAGCCGCCATTTTCAAATCGCCGATTTGCAAGAGTTCCGCATTGCCTGTGACCGCTTCAGTCCCTAGATGAAGATCGCGGGTAAATAAAGTAACAGCCGTAATCCCCAACGCAAACAAGGCTGTGAAGACAAGGCCTACGCTAGCATCTTCCTGCAGCCGGAAGAGCCTTATCAATCCCTCTGTCAAAAAAGCTGTTGTCAAAGCCGCTAGTAACGCTCCTATCGCTAAAGTGGAAAAATCAAATAGACCCCCTCCCCAAAAAGTGGAGGAGATGAGGAATGCCATTGCGAGCCCAAGCAAAATCGTATGGGAGAGGGAGTTGGCAAACATCGTCATCCGCTTTAAAACCAAAAAGGGGCCGACGATCCCGCATGAGATGGCAACCGCCCCTAACACAAACATCTGTATTTCATCGGGCGCGAGAGATCCAGTGAAGATTTCCCCAATCCGGGAAAAGAGGACCCAAAATACTTCGAAGAAATTTTTTCCCCAATATGGATTCATACCATCCTCTTCTCAGGAATAGGCTGTTGGTGGGGATCTTGTTTGGGATTTGAGAGAAGCCGTGTGAGTTTCTCTTCGATTTCAGGAGTCAGAATATGCTCCATCTCCTCCGCGGTCCGGTGCACTTTTTCCGCCTGAAAACCCAAAGTATCTGTCAAATAGAGTTCCCAGAGACGGTGGAGACGGACAATAGAAGCTGCTTTTTCCCTACCATCTTCTGTCAGACAATACTGTTTCATTTGCGAGTTTAACCAACCCGCGTGGATCAGATTCCAAAGAGAAATTCGAAGGGAAATCGACGATACCTGATGCGCCTCGCGGATTTCGAGAAATGAGAGATCCCCTTTTTTCCAAATCCCTTTCAAAATATTCTCCTGAAGACAACGAAACCGGAAAGCAAAAATTCGAGCTATCCGGAAAAGGAGCCCTCTTTTAGGGGCAAATATCAGGGAGAAAATTGCGAAAGAGGTCCCCACCAAAACGATCATCGGTCCAGTTGGGAGAGGGAAAGGTGCGAGAATGGAAAGGAGATTGCCAAAGAGGCCGCTCAGAGCGCCAAAAAGGGCCGAGAGGAAAAAGACCACTTGGAGCCGATCGCTGAATTGCCGGGCCGCCACAGCAGGCGCGATCGCCATCCCAGACATCAAGACAACCCCTACGCTCCGGATCCCCACGATCAGCGAGAGAAGAAGCAGCCAGAATAAAATTCGCTCTAATAGAGAGATCTTGATTCCCAAGGCGCCTGCAAAATCTCGGTCGAAAAGAAAAGCTTGCAATGGGCGAAAAGCCAATACGAGAAAGAGAGAGACGGTCAAAGCAAACACAGCATAGATCGCGATGTGCATATCGGTCATCGTAGCCGCCTGCCCAAAAAGGACCATCTGGACCTGTTTGTGCCACACAGGAATTTCAGCCTGCATTGCAGAGGCGATAACCACGCCGATCCCAAAAAAGAAAGAGAGGATAAAGCAGAGTGCCGCATCGGTGCGCACCTGTTTCTTTTTCTCAAGCCAATCAATCGCTTTCAAAGCGATGAGCGATGAACAAAAAGCGCCTAATAGGACCGCGAGGAATACCCACTCCTCGTTTTTTGGGAAGAGGAGAGAGAAGAGAGAAACACCGATGCAAACTCCTGGATAGGTGGCGTGGGAGAGCGTTTCGCTGAGCAAAGAGCGTTTGCGGAGGAAAATCAATACCCCCATTAAAGAAGAGGCAATGCACATGAGGATGCAACCCCAGGTGGGAGCGCGCAAAACGGGGTCAAAAAAAAAGTCCCAAAACGTCATACAAGACCGCTGACGCTCTTAGCCGAAAGTTCCGCCGCTTCATCAAAAAGCCAAGCGGCTTTTCCAAATGTCTTGGCTAAATTTTCCCGGTTGAATACCTCTTTTACAGGGCCGTAAGCAACAAGTCTTGTATTCAAAAGCAGAGCCCAATCGAAATATTCTTCGACGCTGGGCAAATCGTGGTGGACGACAAATACCGTTTTCCCTTTCATTTTTAGATTGCGCAAAAGCTCAAAAGTTGCTTTTTCTGTTGCGAGATCCACTCCAGCAAAAGGCTCATCAAGTAAAAAAAGATCGGCGTTTTGGACAAGCGCGCGCGCTAAAAATAAACGCTGCTGCTGGCCTCCTGAAAGTTCGCTGATCTGCCTATTAGCAAAAGAGGTCATCCCCACCATCTCAAGCGCCTGGTAAGCCGCCTCCCGGTCCGCTTTTTTCACTCTTCCAAAAAGACCTAAACGCCCATAGCGTCCCATCAAAACCACTTCAAAAGCGGTGACGGGGAAGTCCCAATCGATCGATTCTCGCTGAGGCACATAAGCAATTTTCTGTCTCACTTGAGAAATCGGCTTCCCTAAAAGAGAGAGCTTTCCAGAAAGAGGTTTTACAAGCCCGAGCGCCGCTTTGAGGAGCGTGCTTTTACCCGCGCCATTCGGCCCGATAATCGCAATGACCAATTCTTTAGGAATTTTGAAACTTACATCCCAGAGGATCGGAGTCTTTCCGTAGTTGATATTCAAAGAATCAGCTTCTAAAGAATGTTCCATGCTCAATCCAGATACTTTGCCAAAGTTTCAGCATTCTGCTCCATCATATCCAAGTAGCTCAGCCCGCCTGTCGAGTCCCCGTAAAGCGCCTCTGTGCAGATCTTAATTTGGAGTCCCAGTTCGCTTCCTGCCGATGCGATCTTTTTGATCGAATCGCGCGACACGTTCGATTCGGGAAACAGGACCGATATTTTCTTTTCATGCAGATAATTGATGGTTTTCCGAATATCAAATGGACTGAGCTGTCCATCGGGAGCCAGTCCCTCAGGCGCTGCAAATCGCTCACCCCAATTCGATTCCCCCTCATCAGCTAGATAGCTCCGGGTAAAATAATGGAAAGCGTCGTGGCTGGTAACTAAATATCTTTTTTCTGAAGGGATCGAATGCAATTTTTCAAATATTTTTTTATGAACCGAAGCCATTTTCTGGATAAGCGCCTCCCCTCTTTCACGATAGAAAGAGGCTCCTTCGGGATCGAGAAGCGATAATTCTTCCACAATCGGGGAGACTCCTTCTGACCATAAAGTAATATCCATCCAGATGTGAGGGTCGATGGTCCCCCCTTTCTTCAAAATCCGCTCAGGAGAATTTTTTTGAATCGCATCTCCTATAGATACCGCTTTCGGGCTCGTATGCAATAGATGGGAAAGGCTGGCTCCATGTTCAAGTCCTAACCCATTAAAAAAAATCTTGTCTGCCCGATCGAATTTTTCCCCATCCCCTTTGACTAACTCATAACTGTGAGGGTCTAGCTCGCCTTGGATCAAAACCCAACCATCGATCCTCTCGCCCCCAATCTCTTTAACCAAGTCCCCAAGTTGGGCAGTGGTTGATAAAATTTTTAATTTGCCGTTTTCTCCCATCCAGTCGTTCAGACGCCCCTTGCAAGAGCAAGCAGTGATTAAAAAAACCAGACAGATGAAAAATGGAATTCTTAACTTTGACATAGAGTTAGCATACATTAGAATGTTCTAAAAAACAAACAAAGAAAAACGACTTTCTTGCAAGAAATGAAGACAGTCTATATAATCCCCAATTAATTTGGAAAATAGCTCGGAAAACCAAAAAAAAACAGATTGTCAATAAAATCCAGATAGGATAAATAAATTAATCTGTTTTTTGAAAAAAATTTTAGCCCATTTGAAGCGGCAAAAAATTTTTTAGGTAAAAAGAGCCAGGTACATAAGGAAGAACTAATGGAAACAAAAAAAGGATCTAAAGATGTCGAAGACGTGATTGCAAAGGCAATCAAGAAAATCGGCGGCCGGAAAGAGAACGAATTGTGCAAATATCTCCCTATGAAATCTGGGGGCTATATGCATCATTTCACTTTACGGAAAATGAAATACAAACAACCCCAAGAACTCTCTGGTATTATAGAGCGGTTTGTTATCAATTCAGATAGACCAACGATCATTGCCCCAAAACAGAGGGCTGCAAGAGGATCCCGCAAAAGACGCGATCACATGAATTTTACGCGCAACCAATTAGAGAGAATGCTTAATATTGCCCGTCTTGCAGGCGATAAAGAAATCATTACGATCTTGATGCCGAAAAAATCACTTGCTACCTGCAAAAGAGAACTCATTCAAGCGATCAGGCACAATAAAGTTGAACAAGAGCTTTGGAATGGTTATGTAGAAGCAGCTCAAGCTCAACAACTTCTGAGCGAAACCGTAGCCGCTGCAGCGCAGAATTAATTACTTTTATTTTCCTCCTTTTTAGCCCTCAAGGTCTCAATAATCTTGAGGGCAATTTTTTTTACTCATTCAAGTCTAAAATCTTTTTTACTATTGCGTTTTATTCAGAATCGTTTATCATGTTGGGTTGAAAAAGCTTAACTAACTTCTGAGGATAAATCGATGTCACAAAGCAGTGTCAAAGAATTTGGGAAGTGGCGGTCATTCTTTTGGCCAGTCCATAATTTTGAGCTGAAAAAGCTCCTCCCTATGTTCTTCTTATTTTTCTTTATTAATTTCAATTACACAGTTCTACGAGATACAAAAGACGCCCTTATCGTTACGGCTCCAGGTTCTGGCGCGGAAGCGATTCCTTTTTTGAAAGTTTGGGGGGTATTGCCTTTTGCGATCGTGTTTATGATCGTCTATTCTAAATTGAGTAATGTGATCAATAAACAAAAATTGTTTTACACAACCATCGGCTTTTTCATCGCATTCTTTGCCATTTTCGCCTTATTTTTATACCCATTTAGAGAGGCTCTCCACCCATCCGCTTCTGCAGATTGGTTAAAAGAGCACCTAAGTCAGGGGTTCAGTGGACTTGTCGCATTGTATAGAAACTGGACATATGCACTGTTCTATATCATGTCTGAACTCTGGGGCAGCGTGGCGATCTCCCTCCTTTTCTGGGGATTTGCGAATGATATTACGAAAGTTTCCGAATCAAAGAGATTCTACGCAATGTTCGGCTTAGGCGCGAATTTCGCGATGCTCTTTTCAGGTCCTCTGATCGTATTGTTCTCTGACATCCGAGAAAAATTACCTGCAGACGTCGACGCTTGGGGCGTAACTTTGAACTACATGCTCAGCTTCGTCGTAGCATCAGGCTTGATCATCATGGGAGTTTACTGGTGGATCAATAAAAATGTATTAACAGATGCCCGCTTCTACGATCCTTCTGAAGTGAAAAAATCGAAGAAAGAGAAGCCAAAACTCTCTTTAAAAGAGAGCTTCCTCTTCTTGGCTAAGTCGCCTTATATCGGCTACCTCGCCATCCTTGTTATCGGCTACGGCGTTGCGATCAACCTCGTCGAAGTGACCTGGAAAGCGCAGCTCAAATTGCAATACCCAACTGGTAACGAATACAACGCGTTCATGGGTAAATTCTCCTTCCTGACGGGACTCATCACAATCTTGATGATGCTCTTCGTAGGTGGAAACGTGATCCGTAGATTCGGCTGGGGCGTCGGCGCTTTGATTACGCCTGTCGTTCTCTTGCTCACAGGGGTTGGATTCTTCTCATTTGTGATTTTCCGTGAGTCTCTCACTGGGTTCATTGCGATGATGGGAACAACTCCGCTCATGCTTGCCGTCCTCTTTGGAATGAGCCAGAACATCATGAGTAAATCGGCGAAATACTCTCTCTTCGATCCAACTAAAGAGATGGCTTACATCCCATTAGACCAGGAATCGAAAGTGAAGGGTAAAGCTGCGATCGACGTAGTCGGCGCAAGACTTGGCAAGTCCGGTGGATCGATCGTCCAGCAAGTGTTGATCGTTTCCTTCGGATCGCTAGCTGCGATCACCCCGATCATCGCCGTGATTCTGTTCGGAATCATCTTTGCTTGGATCTTTGCTGCACGAAATCTCAATAAGAAATTCACAGCATTGACAGCTCAGAAAGAAGCTGAGAAAGCTGCCGAAGAAGCAACCGTTCAGCCTGCTGGACCTGTTTCTGCAAAAGCAGCCGTCACTTCGCAAGCGAGCTAAGGAAGAGATTCTTTAGTCTATCCGCGTTAAAGCCCGCAAGAAATTGCGGGCTTTTTTTTTGACCTTATACAACAATTCCGTGTGAGACGAAGACCGAAGCCTCACTTCCCCGAAAACGACGAAATCAACGCAAAGACGCGGGGTCGCAAAGGCGCAGGAAAATTGAACTATCCTGACTGCCGGCGCATCGCAGATCCCTGTTGATATCTCCCTGCTAAGAGCTGTCAATTCCGGTAGGGTTTTTCGAATTCGACCCGTTTGTAGTAGAGCAGGATGCTCTTTGAAAGAGGGATCTGAAGAGAGTTGGATCGAAGTTCCGAGATCCGCTCATCGTAACACTGGTACCACCGACCGTCTATTTTCAAATAGGTAAGGTAACAAGCATCTTTCGTTCTATCAGGACGGCATTCGATAAAAGCATGTAGATCGAAACAAACCCGATCGGATCTAAAGAGCTGCTTATTCACCAACCGGCAAGATTCTGGATCCATCCCCTTGATTGCTACCAGCAGTTCGGAAAGTTTACCCTCCGATTTTTTTCGAAATACCTCTTCTAATGTCTCATCTGTATCCGCTGACCAAATGATTTGCCGGTCTGAATGGAAAATGACCGAATCCCCTTTTGGAATATGGAGAGCTTTTGCAAAACTAATCAGCACTTCAAAGAGATCCGATTGGTAAGGACTTCGGAGATGGGGCACATTTTTCATTAGACATCTGACTAATGGCATGCTGCTTGCTCTCGAAATCGGATGATTATCTTCCTGATCGTGGAGGTATTGTTCATTAAATTCTAAAAAGGGGTGAAAACTTCGAGGCGCATAATAGAACAGATCGACAAAGCCAGGTAAATAGATCAAAAATTGCATCAGAGCATTCATCATGTTGCTCCAGAGAGGATCCTCCCTTTTCAAACCGATCGGAATTTCTTTTCCTATCTCCCGCCGAAGCCGTACCCGTTTCGATCTTCTTTTCGGTTGATATTCACTTTGAGGATCCTCTTCAGATTCAGTTACAGAAGATGCCGGTATCACAATCCGAGGAGCTGTTGCCGAAGGAAAAAGGGCCGCTTGCCCTTCAGAGGAAGAAATTTTAGGAAGGACAATCCCTGTTACTTTTGAATTGGCCGGCTTCCTTACAGATCGAGATGAGAGTTGTTTCTCTTCTCGATAAGCATCGCCGATCGCTTGTATAGGTTGGACAGTCGATGATTTCATAATAGCTATCGAATTTATGAGTTAAGAAACGATAAAGAGTTTTTCAATATTCTACAAGAATTTTTATGCCTTTTTTTATCTTTTGCTCCCCACCCTTGGCTTGCCAACATCTACAAATAAGTATAAACTGCTATTCATGTTTACATACGACAGCAAGTACATTCGCAATTTCTCGATCATCGCCCACATCGATCATGGAAAATCTACATTAGCCGATCGTCTTTTAGAATTGACCCACACGGTTGAAAAAAGGGAGATGCAGGAGCAGTTTCTCGACAATATGGAACTGGAGAGGGAGCGGGGCATCACGATCAAAGCAAGACCTGTTACCATGCTCTACAATGCAAAAGATGGCCATACCTACAAATTCAATCTAATCGATACTCCTGGCCACGTAGATTTTGCTTATGAAGTTTCGAGGTCCCTTTCCGCCTGCGAAGGAGCCCTTCTAGTTGTCGACGCTGTGCAGGGAGTCCAAGCGCAGACGCTTGCCAATGTCCATCTCGCGATTGATCGGAATCTTGAAATTCTCCCCATTATCAATAAAATCGATCTTCCCGCCGCCGATCCAGAAAGCGTGAAAAGGCAAATTGAGGATGTGATCGGCCTCGACGCATCCAACGCGCTCCTTATTTCTGCTAAAACAGGAATTGGAATCGAACCAGTTCTCGAAAGAATTCTAACTGATATTCCAGCCCCTAAAGAACCGCAGGACACGCACCTTCGGGCGCTCGTCTTTGATTCCCACTACGATCCCTATCGGGGCGTCCTTGTCTATGTCCGTGTTGTTTCAGGCGAAATGAGCAAAAAATCGGTGATCCGGTTCTTTTCAAACAACAAGACTTTTGAGATCAACGACGTAGGCATCTTTGCCCCCAACGAGACAGTGGTCGATATCCTCCGTCCAGGAGAAGTAGGCTTTTTCGTTGCCAATATCAAGAATACAGTCGATGTTAAAATCGGCGACACGGTTACGCTCCACAAAAATCCAGCGCCAACCGCGCTTCCTGGTTTTAAATTGATCGCACCCGTCGTGTTCGCAGGAATTTATCCTGTTGATTCCTCCGACTTTGAACAGGTGCGCGATTGTCTTCTCAAATTGCAGCTCAACGATTCGGCTCTCCACGTCGAGCAAGAGAGCAGCCTTGCCCTCGGATTTGGTTTCCGTTGCGGCTTTTTAGGCCTTCTCCATCTCGAGATCGTCTTTGAGAGGCTCACACGGGAATTCAACCTCGATATCATCACCACAGCGCCGAGCGTCATCTACCGATTCACACTCACCAACAAAGAAGTTCTCGAAATCGACAATCCAGCCCGTTATCCTGATCCAGCCCACATCGACTTTGTCGAAGAGCCTTGGGTCAAGGTGCATATCATGGCCCCGTCCGATTATCTCGGAGCCATCATGAGCCTTTGCATGGACAAGCGGGGAACGCTTCTCAAAACCGAGACGATGAGCGCTACCCGTCTTCTTCTCACCTACCGTCTTCCGATGAATGAGATCATCACCGATTTCAACGACAAGCTCAAATCGGTCACGCGGGGCTACGGCTCCTTCGACTACGAACCTGACGGTTATGATCAGAGCGACATCGTAAAACTGGAAATCCGGGTCAATGAAGAGCCAGTCGACGCCTTCTCCTGCCTCGTCCACCGCACTAAAGCAGAAGCAAAAGGACGCGCCATCTGCGCGAAGCTCAAAGAAGTGATCCCGCAGCAACTTTTCAAAGTTCCGATCCAAGCCGCTATCGGCGGCAAGATTGTAGCGCGTGAAACGATCAGCGCCATCACCAAAAACGTCACAGCCAAGTGCTATGGCGGCGACA
>CAYZHU010000023.1:11169-16640 GCA_964477585.1 uncultured bacterium | reverse complement strand
CTGTTTCAGCTTGAGCCTTTGTCCAGGGCCCTTCTATGACCTCAATTTTCATCTCTTTCCGTTGGTGTATAAAATTGACATCTTGTTAGATTTCAATTTAAACTAAGCAATGCCAATGAGTAAAGAAATTGTAGTTGTCGAGACGATTCAAGCAGTGCAAGGAAAAAAAAATGAATTGCGAAGGGCCCTAAACCAACTAGTTCCCAGTAGTAGAAAGGCGCCAGGATGTTTGCAATACGATCTCTTAGAGCCTATTAATAAAAGCGATGAATTCCTCATACTTATGCGCTGGAAAAAATTAGATGATTTGAGAAATCACGAGACATCGGTTTACATCGATGAATTTGTAAAAAATTACGATAAGATCCTCTACGATAAAGTGATCGTAAAAGAATGGACCCGAGTCTGAAAGGCGTATTCACAGATCGTATTTAAAATACTGAAAATTAAACACCGAGAGCACCGAGAATCACGGAGCGAAAAATTAGTCCTCCTTTCCCCACAATAATGAAAAAATAAAGATCTTATAACCCCCCTCGGTGTCACTCGGTGATCTCGGTGTTTAAATAAACCGGTCCAGTCCACTAAGCTTGATCGGAACTCCAGAGAGAAATCAGCTGCTCCCTAACAGCTTCTACTTTGTTAGGATCGAAGGATAGATCCTGGAGCAGAGAGCCAAGAGCCGATTCATAATCTTTGCGCTCCTTGCCTGTCATCCCATCGTAGCGTTTGATGCTCAAAGAAGAACATGGGTTGAGCGTCGATCCATTGCCCAATACCAGCCGCATTTGCGGAAAATTTATCGCCGATTTGTCAAAAAGAATTTCATGGTGGGTGTACGCAGGATGGGGCTCTCCCCCAGAATAGGCAATATAAGAGTGCTCTTTTGCAAAAGAAAACGAATCGCTCTGATCGAAAAATTGGAGTATGTATCCTCTGTCGTGCGGGAGAAGATCTAGGGCTTTATCCCAAAGATCATCCAACGCTGCTTCATCCACTCCTAAAGAAGCTAAAAATGGTTGGATGATCTTTTTTACATTCACGCTAGTCCACGTAGTGTTCTCAAGAAAATATCTCGGCGTTAAATCCCAGGGAGCATCGTACGACTGATACAGATTCAAATTCAACGAAAGTATATGCTTCCGGATTTCCGGATCCGTATCCCACCCCTCTGGAGGAATATTCATCGCTTGCTCTTTTAGAAAATCTAAGGCCTGGTCATAGCAAAACGCAGGATCCCCAGGAACCCGAAGAAATACAAAGTCGTCCTTGATAGGAATTTGCAAAATTTGTTTTACGAGAAGAAATAAAATATCCTGGAAAATCTGAACCGTGCTCGATCCTCCCTGGTAGCCCAGAAAGCCTTCACCTTCTTGAGCGATCATTTTTTTGAAAAGAGCGATATCTTTCTTAGTAGCTCCATATTGCTCAAGAACGTAATTGATTCTCCAAATAGAGTGAGCTTTGATAAATCGTTTAGTAGGAGATAGGCTCGCTAACCTGCTCTTGATTGAAAAATCGGTTCTGGCCGCGGCGGGCAGCCACTCAATTTGAGACTCTAGTTCTAAATTTTGAACGTCTTCTAACTCAGGAAAAATCTCAGCATAAGTATGTATTCTAGGACTTATCCCAGTTAATCCAGAAATTGACATAATACCTAATATAAAAAATGTTTTTTAATTTTCGTTAATTACTATATCACAAACAAAACAAAAACATCTTGTGAAATTAATTATTACATAAGAAGATCTCCGATTTTTCGGCTCTTGGAAAGAATCCTTTATGTATGTAGAATATGCTGAATTAGCACTTTTTAGAGGTTATGGATGAGGAGATCGATTTGTTATTGCGAGCCTAATGCGGCTCTTGCCGGCGAACCTTCTAGTTGGAAGTTTGTTTTTACCACCGCTACGCAATTGCCAAAAGGGACGAAACTCCGATTCGATCTCCAAAGTAAAGGACGCCCCCTCGATTGGCAAGTGCCAAGCGTCAACGTAAAAGACAAAACAAATATTATCTGGGGAGAATTGCCCGGCGGAAAAACAATCCCAGCCGTCCAGATCGAACAACCCCAGCTGATGACTCCCTCTTTCGAATTCACACTCCCCGTCGAGATCAAAACTGGCGAAACATTCTCGATTGTAATGAAAGAAAATGCGAGCCAAAAAACGGTCCAGAGAAGAAGGCCATTCAACTTGTTCATCGACCCTAAGGGTAAGGGAGATTACAAAGAAAGCGAGACTTTCTTCCTCGATGTGCGAGGCGGACCGCTGAAGACTTTGCGGATCATCGCCCCCTCTCTCGTAAATAGAAATAAACGGTTCGATGTGATCGTCCGGTTCGAAGATATCTATGGCAACCTGACTTCGAACGCGCCTGAAGGGACCCTAATCGATTTAAGCTATGAACATTTGAGAGAAAATTTAAGCTGGAAATTATTTGTCCCTGAAACTGGATTCATCGCCCTTCCCAATTTGTATTTCAATGAGCCGGGTATTTATAAGATCCAGCTCAGGAATCTCAAGACAAAAGAACAATTCTATTCCCCGCCGATCAAGTGTCTGCCGGAGGGAGCTCTCAGTTTGTACTGGGGTGTGCTACACGGAGAATCGGAAAAAGTAGATTCCGCCGAAAATATCGAAGCCCACTTGAGGCACATGAGAGATGACAAAGCGCTCCAATTCTATGCTGTCTCCCCCTTTGAGAGCGAAGAAGAGACCTCGAACGATGTGTGGAAAGGGATCGTACAGCAGATCGCTGAATTCAATGAAGACGACCGGTTCGTCGCGCTTCTCGGCTTCCAATGGCTCGGAGAGCCAAAAGAAGAGGGGCTCCGCCAATTCCTTTACAGCAAAGACAGCAAGCCGATCTTAAGACGAAAAGATACGAAGAACAATTCGTTGAAAAAAGTTTACAAGACCAATAATCCCAAAGAAATGTTGTCCATCCCCTCATTCACTATGGGAAAGAAAACCTGCTACAATTTTGCCGATTTTCAACCCGAATTTGAACGGGTAGCTGAAATTTACAACGCTTGGGGCTGCTCCGAATGTTCAACCAAAGAGGGCAATTTGAAGCCGATCCAGGGCGGGAAAAACGGGATCTCCGAAGATGTGGAAGGGTCGTTAAGAAAAGCGCTTAATAACGGCTGCCGCTTTGGTTTCATCGCTGGAGGATTGGATGATCGGGGCTGCTATAGCGAGCTCTACGACACAGACCAGAAACAATATGCGCCTGGACTCACAGCAGTCCTTGCAAAAGATCACAATCGAGCCGCTCTTCTTGAGGCGCTTTACACCCGTTCCTGCTACGCTACGACTGGCGAGAGGATCATCGTCGGGATGCACATCGCAGGTTTTGGGATGGGCTCCGAACTCGACACGAAGAGCCGGCCCGGTCTAGAATTCAACCGGCACATCACAGGCTACTGCATCGGAACCCAAAATCTTTCCGAAGTCATTCTCTTCCGCAATGGGAAAGAATTCAAATCGCTCCCTTGCAAAAATGAGCGGTGTGAATTTGAAATCGACGACACCGATCTCCTCAGCCAAATTGCCATCGAGTCAAAAACAGACCAACCCCCATTCGCCTACTACTACCTCAGAGTGCTCCAACAAGATGGGCATCTCGCCTGGGTTTCCCCGATCTGGGTCAACCTCACTTCCCGCAGCGCCCCCCTAAACGCAGGGAAGAAAAACAAGAAAAAAGTGAAAGAAGACTAACGTTCTGAATGGAAATCATTCTTGGATCGCAATCCCCGAGGCGAAGAGAAATCCTCAATTTTTTCTCAATCCCTTTCCAGCAGGTCAGCCCCGACTTCGACGAGGCGCAGGTGATCTTCCATGGAGATCCCTCATCCTTTGTCTGTGAAGTCGCCGAGCGGAAAGCTCTCTGTTTGACGCATCGTTTCCCCGATACTCCCATCATAACGGCAGATACAACTGTCTACCGGAATAAACAGATCTTCATGAAGCCCGATTCGATGGAAGAGGCCCACGCTATGCTGAGGGAACTCTCTGGAAAAAAACATCAGGTCTATACCGGCGTCTGCGTCGCTTTAGGAAATCAATCTTTTGTCGACGTAGAGATGAGCGCCGTCGAATTTCATGAACTTACTGATCCTCAGATCCATACCTATCACCAATTCTTCCACCCCCTCGATAAAGCCGGGGGCTATGCGATCCAAAAAGGTGGGAGTTTAATTGTCAAAAGAATCGAAGGGTGCTATTACAACATCATGGGGCTGCCGATCCATACGGTCCGGCGCCTGCTCTTGAAAGTGGGGATCGATTTATGGGCCTATCTAAAATCTGTCTAATCCTTCTAGCCTCTCCCCTTCTTGCTATTCAAGATGAGGGAAAACTCCACGCCCTCTATTTGATGCAGCAAAATCAAGTTGAAGAATCGATCCAGAAATACCGGGAATACACCAACCAGACAGGGCGGAACGATTTTGAAGTGCTCCAGCAAATGGGGCTGATCCTCTTGCAAAAAGGGGTCCAGAGCGAAGATCCTCAAACTTTTTTGATGATCCTATTCGGCGCGGGGATTTCCGGCTCTGTAGGAGCTCTGGATGTTTTAGAAAAAGGGTTGAACCACCCCGATCCTCAAGTACAGCTGCTGGCGCTCCATTTCATCGCCAAGGTCGATGACGATCGGACCAATGAGTTGATCAACAACGCCATGAGTTCCGATTTCCTGGCGATCCGGATGGAGGCAGCCTTCTACATGGCCCAGCGCAAACACCCCCACGCAGCCGGTCAAATTGAAGGCCTCATGTTCCGCCTCCCCCCCGTCTTCAAGCCTCTCTTCCCCTCTCTCTTTGCCCTGCTAGGGACAAGCGATGGGACCTATGCTTTAAAAAGGCTCATCGAAGATCCAGACCCTCAGGTGCGGGTTGAATCGATCCTGAACATCGCCAAATTGGGAAGGGATGATTTCCTCCCCCTTCTTCGAAAGAGGCTCACTCACAACCACATCGCAGAACTGGAAGCGATCACATTTGCGATCGGGGCCCTTAAAGATAGCATCTCGACCCCAAAGCTCAAAAAACTAGCAGAGACCTCCACCGAAGCGGTCCGGCTCGCCGCAAGCCTCACTCTCATCCAATTCGGCGATCGGACCTATCTCCCCCAGATCATCCAAATGGCTGAAAACTACAACCTCTTCGCGATCCGCGCTCTCGGCAGGATCAGCGAAACAGAAGAGGTTCTTGCCCGTCTTGTCCGATCGGGCGATCTCCAAGTGAGGATCAATGCCGCAGTGGCCCTTCTCGAAAGGCGCGATCCCCGCTGTATTCACGCCCTTTCTGAAATCCTGATTGAAGATGCCCGGGATATCGCGATCCAACCTTTCTCCACAGTGGGGAGGACCCTTAACGCCTTCAAGGCAATTCCTTCGGCAGAACTGAGGGCTAAAGACCCCAACGTCGATTTTAGCTATTCCTTGGCGATCCGCGATCAGCTGCTCAA
>CAYZHU010000023.1:0-11159 GCA_964477585.1 uncultured bacterium | reverse complement strand
AGACAGCAGCACGATCTTGTCCCCACCCTCATCGCCCTGCTCGAAAATCTCCAGACCCCGGGCGCCATCGAGCTGCTCAAAGAAGGAGCCGCAAAGCTCTCCGCTCCGCTGATCCGCGACTATTGCCATCTTTCCCTCTACCGGCTCAAGCAGGAAGGACCCTATGAAGAACATGTGAACAATTGGGTGATGAGACAAAAAGAGTCGGAACTGATCCGCCTCCGCCCGCTGCTTCCTTGGAAGTACCGGCTCGAACAATCGGATTATACCCTGACGCCTGAAGAAACTTCTCGTCTGCTCATCGAGACTTTCCTCTCAATCGCTAGCCGCCGCGACGAAAAGAGCATCGCTTTTCTTCTCAAAGCGATCCAACTTGGCAATCCGCAAAACCGTTACGCCCTCATCGGCCTACTCATGAAAGCAACCGAATAGCATTATGTAAATTCAATATTAGAAGGCATTCTGGCAATCGACGAAAGTACTTCTATAATTTCTGGATATAATGCCGCTTGGAAATGGTTTAGATCGTGCCCTAATTCAAGCGCCCTGTGCATAAGCGAATCAGCATGGACAGAGTCCTGCGCAATACTTTCTCCTTTTCGATAGCGTTCAGATAAAAAGCGCAAAGCTCTGCATGTTTCTGTGTGAAAAGGAGTCTCGATCGATCGACTAGCCCAATCAACCGCTAATCGACGATCTTGAAAGAGTCGATTTCCATCCCAATAACCATGCCAAAAATTTGTTGCTAACCGAAACATGCAGGCTCCATCACCTGATCTAGCTCCCTCTTCATAGATTTGCATAGCTCTGTAACGACTACGATCTACGATAGTTGCGGCTCTTCCTAAAATACGGTTGCGTCGATTGCAATCTGAGGGAAATTTTGTATAGAGTCCTTGGTTAGCAGCTTCAATTTCAGCAATTTCATCAAAACAAAAGCTGTTCCTGTGTACAAAAGCCATTGCTTTTCCCTTATCTTGAGGAACACCAATTCCGTAAAAATAAAAACAGGAAAGGGCGTTGAAACACATTTTACGGCCCCTCTCTTTTTCTTGGTTCAATAACTGAATCGATCTAACTTCATCTTTCTCAACGCCAACCCCAAACATCAAACAGACGGCGAGCAGTACTCTGCTTTCCTCATCGTCTAAAACCTCTCCATCCTCAAGAATTTCCACGGCTCTTCTGGTATCTCTCGAGCAGCCGTCTCCATACAGAAGACAGCGTCCCAATTTCCCAAATGCACGAGGATCTCTTTCCTTTACCGCCCCCTCAAAACATCGAACTGCCTCACGCAAATCCTGAGCTACCCCATCTCCCCAATAATGGCGCATCCCCACTTCAAAAGAAGGGGGCGTCACTGAAGACGGCCAGGCCAAAGCACTTCTTGCAACAGGATTGCACATTATGAAAACTCCACTTTAAAAGGAAGATTAGGGCGTGACAAAAGTTCTACAATATCATCCCTCTCAATCGCAGTTACCATAGAATAAGAATTAACAGAAGGGTCTCCTCCTAATTCCACTAATTGAAATAGAAGCCATTTGGCATATTGAATATCTTGAGCGACGCCATCCCCTGTTTGATATGCGTGAGATAGCCAATTCAAGGCTGCATATTTGTCTTGATGAAAAGGCGCCTGAATTGATTGATGCAGCCAATGAACAGCCATTCGACGATCCCGAGCTAAGCCATCGTTCCCATTCCAATAGGCCAACGCTAGTCGAAACATACAGGCCCCATCACCCACCCTTGCGCCATCTTTTAAAATATGGACGCTTTGGATTGGAACCGGATGGTTTTTTCCTAAGAATCGTTTGTATCTTCGAATATCATCTTGTTCACTACATTTTCCAAATAGCAACGTAAAAAAAGGTTCTAATTCTTCACTGTAACACATACATTTTAGCGCAATTCCCATTTCTAGCTGAGTTCTTGCTATCTCTTCATTTTTAGGAACACCGATTCCTTTATAAGTAAAATAGGCAAGCGCCTGGCAACACATCCCATTGCACTGCTCTAATCCTTTTCTCAATAACTGAATCGATCTAACTTCATCTTTTTGGATGCCGATCCCATACATCAAACAGACAGCGAACAATACTCTGCTTTCTTCATCATCTAAAGCCTCTCCCTGCGCTAATATTTCCAAGGCTCTTCCGATATCTCTCGAGCATCCGTCTCCATACAGAAGACAGCGCCCTAATTTCCCAAATGCGCGGGGATCCCCTTCCTTCACTGCCTTCTCAAAACATCGGACTGCTGCGCGCAAATCCTGCAGGGCCCCATCTCCCCAATAATGGCGCATCCCCTCTTCAAAAGAAGGAGGCGTCACTGGAGACGGCCAAGCCGCCAAAACACTACTTGTAGTAATAGCTGGAAGACTCATAGCCGCAAAATCATACCTAAATAGAGATTTTTGAGGTGGAACTTTTTCATATTCCCGTTATGATTTTCCATCATGTTGCTATTATTTTTCTGGGCCCTATCACTTTTCGGAACTGAACCTCTTCCCTCTGAAGTGACAGTCGATTTGCGCAATCCCATTTATAAAAATGGGATCCTGTCGACTACTCAAGGAGGCGTCATCAAGAATGAGGATATCCGGATCCAAGCGAGGACTATCCATTACATCCGCTCCGAAGAGGGAAAACCAGTCCAAAAAATCGAGGCGGAAGGGGATCTCCTGATCCAATACAAAGGACGGGTCTATGTGGGGACTCAGCTCGAATACGATTTTCTCAAACGGTCGGGAGTTGTCTACGATGGCAAGACGTTTTCCTCAATGTGGTACGTGGGAGGAGATGAAATCCACCTGTTGCCCGATGGGGGATACAAAGTCAAAAATGCGTTCATTACCACCTGTGAAAATAAAGAGAGCTCGTGGGATCTCCATGCAAGCCATGTCAATGTGTTGAAGGAAGATCTGTTTGAAGCCAAGCGGGTCCGCTTCCGCCTCTTCAAAATTCCTGCGATGTGGCTCCCCTCTTTCAAGATCAACCTCAAAAAATTCAAGGAGCCCATTTTCCGTTACACCTTCCACTGGGAAAAGGGGCGCCCCCAACTGGGGATCCGCTACCAGCTCTATTCTTGGAAAGATTTTGCCCTCTACGGCCGTCTCGAATACCGGTGGCGGGTCGGATGGGGAGGGGCTGCAGAGACGGAATACTTTCCTGAAGGCGGAAGGACCTCTTTTGTCACCCGAAGCTATCTCGGTAAAAACATCCTAGAGAATGCCCCGCCGCCCGGACTTCGCCGCTACCGTTTGCAAGGGGCCCTTTTTCATGAAAGCGAAGATGAGAGGACTCATACTACCTTCACTTGGGATAAATATAGCGACGTCCGGATGCCGAACGATTTCAAAAGCGAAGATTTTGAAGTGAATACAGCAAAGAAAACGCTCCTTTATGTCCATGACCGGCAAGATAGCTGGCTTTCTGCCCTCAAAGTGCGCCCCCGCGCCAATGCTTTCGAATCGATCAAACAAGATCTCCCTACCGCTTTTCTAACTATCCGCCCTATCGAACTCGGCTCATCCGGGATCATCGGCTCCCATTTTTTGAAAGCCTCCTATCTCGATTTTGATTACTCCGATCAACTCACCCTCACCCTCCGCGATTTCCAGTCGGTGCGGCTCGAATGGAGAGAGATGTTCTACCGCCCGTTCCATCTCGGCCCTTTTATTCTCACACCGAATTTGGGAGGCGCAGCCCTTTTTTATAGCACCAGCCCCTCTCATGAACCGAAACCGGTAGGCTTCCTCAGTTACGGCGCGCGAGGACATTTTCGAGGCCAAAAGCAATTCGGAAGATACAAACATATCCTAGAGCCTTATATCGAATACAAAGCGCTTACCCGCCCCACTGTCGTTCCAGACGATCACTACATCTTTTCGATCCAAGATGGGTATAACAAGATTCAAGAGGTCCGCCTCGGCGCCCGAAATCTCCTCTTCTCTTCCCGCCGTCCCTGCAAAGAGGCCTCCTTTTCGGCCGATCTCTATGCCAATGCCTTCTTTGCCGATGCCACTATACCCCAAGTCGTCCCTCGCCTCTATCTTAGGCTTAGCTGGAAACTCCCCTCAGTCGAGATTGCATCGCAAAATTGCTGGAATTTCCGCCATCATACCCTCGACTATGCCAATGCCCTTCTCAAATGGACGATCAATGAACATATCGCCTTCCATCTCGAAGGGCGTTTCCGCTCCCGCTTCGATTGGAGGAAGGCGGATCATGACAATTTCATCCTCGACGTCACCCGTTCAGAGACAGAACTTCTTCTCTCCCCTCTCTCCGATCGGAGGATCACCTTCCTCACCAATCTCTTCATCCGGCTTAATCCCTTCTGGGAATGCCACATCGAGTCCCATCACGGGTTCTACCGACTCAACGAGACTCCTTATAACGAGGTGAAAGTAAACCTCTATACGTGGATCAGTTCTGCCTGGAAGCTCCGCCTTACCTACGGCTATACCGCAAAAGGGGGCAATGACTTCGGCATCGGCCTAAATCTAATCAAGAAATAATTGGGTAGTTGTTAGAGGGTGTCTGCAAAGTCAGCGGTCCTGCAGATTTTAAGGCATTTTTGATGAGATTTTGCAGGACTTGATCTCGACATACGCTGAAACCATAGGCGAGATCTAGACGTGCAAAAGATCGCAAAAGGGGCTAAAAGATGCGATCGATCACTTTGTAGACACCCTCTTAATCGCAAGACAATCCTTCAATACATTCCTTCTGCGAATCGAATTCTCTCTCGACCTCCGGCATTGCTGTGTTGCGGAGAAAATCGGCAAATGCTCCAGGCTTCTTTTCATCTTCTGTTACAGCATCCGTGTAGACATCATCGTTTGAAAAAACTACAGGCTGATAGCCCCCTTTCTTTAAGATCCCATTCATCATCAAACGACCCATTCTTCCATTAGCATCTTGAAAGGGATGGATTTCTCCTACTTTTGAATGGGCAAAAGCAGCAAATCCAACCGGATCAAAATCCTCGCACCGATCCATCTGTTGGGACATTCTTCTTAAGTCGCGCGCGAATTGTTTCATTTTTTCAGGGACCTTGTCCGTTTTAGGAGGTATATATCCAAGCGGCCTCAAAGCTTCCATTTCTGTTTCATTTGCAATATCCAACGGTTCTTTTTGCTCTTTTCTTGCTCTTTCTATTAATTTTAGATAAGTTTTTTTCTTTTTTATTCCGCCTCTTTTTCCGATTTCTGTAGCAAGCTTTTCAATAGTCCGATCCTGTTCATTAGGTAGGTCCCGAAAGACAATTAAACCACGAGTTCGGAATTGCCCTGCATTTTTATCAATTCCCTTTAACATGATTGCATGAGTTTTTTGATTGTCTGAATAATTTCCCCATCCGACATCGATTTGAAACGATCTAATTTACTTTGGAAATATTTCTTAGCTTTTCTATGGTTAGGCAAAAAGTTAGGATTTACCGCCAGTAAAAACTTATTTTCTTCATAGCCTAATAAGACCCCTAAATCATCTGGATCTTTTTCACTTTTTTTATATTGCTCAATTTGCATTTTTAAATTGGGATCAGTTTTAGCTTCATGGGCTACGACCTTAAGTTGTTTATCTACGAGCCAATGGTTTTCACGAATTCTTAAATCGGAAATCTTATATCCTTGATCTCCCTTCCCAACAAGGACGACTCCTGGCCGCTGAATTCGGGAATCATAATGATCATCAGATTGAGTATTTGCAGCCACCCTCTTGCCGCCTTTTTTAGAATGAGGAGCCAATTTTTTTGGGGTGTCGCATTGTTGGGAATCCAATCGAAACTGTTCGAGTTCCCCATTCAAAACCCGATTGCATTTCTCTCTTATTTTCTCTTCATTCGTCGCATTATCCTCATCCTCCCGATAATCGAGAATGTCCAATAATTCCCTCGCATTTGAGCGATCTATAGAGACACAAACAGGTTCTCCTTCAAAATAGCTGCAGACTCGATCGGCAAAGGAAGATTTTAAGAAGGAGAGTGAAGTAGGCAATGGGGGCAAATAGGGAGTGAGGAATCGATTTCTAACCCCCTGTGAACTCTCGGGGATTTGTCCTCTTGTAATGACCCCGGTTGTTGAAGAAGCGCCCGACGAAGCGTTCCCCATTTGAGCTGCTTGGCAGACCCCAGCCCCGAAAAGCAGAGCCAGGCCGGCAACAACACCCATTCCCACTATCGGAAATAACGAACTGTACCCATTTTTAGAAGAATTGACCAAACCGAACATATTATTACCTATTTTTTAGGGTAAATTATAACATATTTATATTTTTTATTATATTTATATTATGCATCTAATTATCAATGACTTATATTTATATATATTAAAGATATATTGACTTTTTATTTAGGGATAGTTAAAATATATAATATAAGGTGGATTCTATGGACACATTATTAGACTTTGCTCATTTAGATGAAGATTGGGACCTATTCCCCTTCTCCTGCAGCAGCGGCTATTATTTTCTCTGGAATTGCCGCCTTTCCGCCCCGGCAAAAGAGCGGAAGGACGACCCGGATGCGCTCCTCAAGCAGGAACTCTCCCTATTGAAAACGCAGTTTCAAAAAAGATGATTATCCCAGCTGTTTGACTTCCCCAGCGGTGGTGAGTTTTTCCCCTGAATAAAACAAACGATCTAGCTACTCAACAGAGATATAAATATCCACTTCGCCCATTTTAAGGTCGCGGGATTTAGGGCCATAGACCTCGAAATCGGCTATGTATCTCCTTTTCAGCGGCGCTTGCCAAATCTTGACCCACTCCTGATAGACGGCCGACTGATCTCCCTGAGCTACGAATTTCGCAAATCTTCCGCCTGGGACAGTTTTTCCCACCATTCCGGCAGGAATCTGATTCAAATTAGGGACTTTACATCCGATAATGACCGTGTAAGGTTTTGTATGATCCCCTGCATATTCGGTATAGACGCTATAGATGGCCGATTCCAATTTATCTGGAATTTTATCCATCAATTTCTCACTCAGGAATTTTTGCCAAAGCCTCGCAATATCTTGACTTGACTTAGCCTTCTCATTGCTGGTCCGGATGCTAACTCCTACAATATGAAATGGTTCTAAATTCATGAGACTCTCCCCTTAATTCATCTATAAAGAATTATAGCATGTTCTATGTTCTTTAATCTAGTCTCTTGCTTGAAGCTGATCTCTTCCCTGTTCGATAGCCTGCTGGACGCGGCGCTCCATCTCTTGTTCCTCTCGAATCGACTCATCGATTAAATTTCCATTGAGAACGGCTTTCACACCCAGCCGATTCGCTTCAGAACGGATTTTAGTCTCGATAGAAGGCGCTGCAAAATGGCTCAAGAACAGAAACTCTTTCACAGCTTTCTCACCCGGTTTTAACCGGGAGACCTTTAGAGCCAATTGACATATTTTTCGTTTGACCAGGAGAAGATCTTCTCTCATATTAACAAGCTGCTCCAACTCCCCTCTCTCACGTTCAAATTGCCCTTCTAATTGCGCTAATTCTCTTTCTAATCTCTGAATTTCTTCTCGTCTTCCCCCATCTTGGTAAGGAATTAAGCGACTCACAGCTCCTAGTGTATAGAGAGAGGCAATTTTATCACGAACCGTTTCCATTCTGAGATCTAGATCCGATTTTTGCGTCTCATTCGTCTTCTGAATGCACTTTGCCAAAATCTTCAATGCAGTAGAAGGTTGCGGAGCATCGGGATAAGCAGCCTCCGTTTTTTCGACAACTTGACGGAGCGCTCCTGGATCGAGAAGCGTTTTGGGAGCTGTTCTAAGAAACGTGGAACAGATGATCTGCAAAGTCTCATCAGGATTGGTTTTTTCAATATTGATCCGTTTGAATCTCCTCGCAAAAGCAGCATGATTGCGGTAAATATCTTTATAGTAATCCTCTTCCGTCGTGACACCAATACAATGAGGGAAAGATCCGGTTCCCGGATCGAGCATAGTCTTTAGCTGATCTCCGATTGCAGATTGTTCCTTTTTTTGACAAGCGAGATGGATCTCATCAAAGACTAAAATAAAGCGATCCCCATAGCGTCCGATTGCATCTTTGATTCTGGAGAGGATCCGGTTTCCGTGTTGGAACATCTCAGAGTTATTTACCAGATCGGCTGTATTGAAATAGATGATCCTTTTTCCTTTCAGTTCAGGATATTCCCCTCTTTCAATCGCATGAACCAGCGCCTTGAGAGTTTCTGTTTTTCCCACTCCCGATTTTCCAATCAACATGGGGTGGGTCTTAGCGCGCGTGCTCGAGATCAAAACATCAGCAATTGCGTCGACCTCTTTCTTTCTTCCCGCGATATCGGTCAATCGACCTAATTGACATTCTTTGGTCCAGTTTTCTCCACACGGTATCTCTGAAGGAGTCGGTTTGATCAAAGGAAAAATGAGACTCAACGCGGCAATTCCCAGAAGCGTCCCCCCAAGGATCATTCCAACCAGAGCAGGACCCGCCACAGGAATCAGCAACGATGAGAGCATGGCAAAGAGACTTATCAGCATCATGATCTTTTGCGCTCTCATATCGGTTTGAAATTCATTCTCGGACGGTTTAAATAGAGAGGAAATTCCAAAAGCATTGATAATACTTTCAATTGCCCGAATGATCCCATCTATGATAGTCCTTAGCCGATCCCGAACGCCAATCGTTATTTTTCGATCAGATTCCAAATAGATTTTGGCTTCTTGAAACATCTCTTTAGCTGTATGGAGCGCATCGACATGGTCGGGGTACTCTGAGCGGATCATTTCTTCCATTTGTGGAATCGATAGTTTTTCCAACGCTCGATCCACCTTCTTTCCATTTGGCCACTCCCCTGCCAATGCCTCAAGAACTGTTTTTAATTCTTTTGAATTCGCTTTAGAATGAGCGCGATCTTTATCTCCTAAAACAGGACCCACATTTAAACGAACAACAACAGACATAACAACCCATAAATTAGCCCCGAAAGAATAATATTGATTACAGTAAAAGTAAACAATTTAGATTAAAATAATTTATTTACAGTGATTACACAAATTACGTCTCAAAAAGAGATC
This sequence comes from uncultured bacterium, assembly GCA_964477585.1. Lineage (GTDB taxonomy): Bacteria > Chlamydiota > Chlamydiia > Chlamydiales > SM23-39 > CAYZHU01. Next base: position 2,108 of record CAYZHU010000023.1, on the reverse strand, counting down.
CTTGCGTGTAACAGTCAGGGGCTTCACCCGACTGCCGAATTAATTCTCTCGATTGTATTTTTCTTTGATGGCGCGGAGGAACGGCTCGACTTTTTTCCTGTCTTTGGGATCCATCCGGTCGATCGTGAGGACGCCGTTGAGATGGTCATTCTCATGCATCATCATCCTCCCACGGAAGGTATCGAGTATCTCTTCAATGAATTCCCCTTTCAGGTTCTGATAGCGGATCTTGATCTTCTGGGGACGCACTACTTCGACATGGAGTCGGGGAAGAGAAAGACACCCCTCAAGCATCGATTCTTTCTCCTCAGAAGGATCGGTTATCAAAGGATTGATAATTACTTCGGGAGCGCCAAGGACATAATTCCCATCAGAGCCGAGCATCTCCTCCCGGATCACGAAGATCCGAACCGTTTTGCCCACTTGAGGAGCAGCAAGCCCAATCCCATTGTAGTGGAGCATCGTCGCGATCATGTCATTGGCCAATTGAACCACTTCAGGAGTGATCTCTTCAATTGCCTCTGCCTTTTTTCGGAGCGCCGGATGGCCGTAATAACAGACTTTCAGAATCATTTTAGAATTCTTGCGGGCCTGTATTTTCCATTTGGATCGGAATCATCGGAGCAGCGCCTCTCCGGCCTATAGAAGAACTCCAGAATGATAGGATCAGACAGGAGATCAAAAAAAATGCTGCGAGATAAGCGGTAAAACGTTTGAGCACTTCTGCAGTAGTAGTCCCAAATAGATAATCTCCCGAATCCCCCCCAAATGAAGCGCCTAACCCCATGCTCTTCGCCTCCTGGATCAAAATCACGAAACAAAGGAGGAGAGATAATAATAAAAATAGGAACAGGAAAATATAAAATAGAATGGTCATGCTTTTTTCTCTTTCTTCTGCACTTTCTTCTTTTTAGGGACGGCGGCTTTCTTAACAGCAGCTTCTTTCTTTTTCACACAACTGTGAACGATTTCAGCAAAATTCTCCGGATCGAGCGAGGCGCCTCCAACGAGAACACCGTCGATATCTTTTTGGGAGATTAGCTCTTTCACATTCTCCGGTTTCACTGAACCGCCATAAAGGATCGAGATCTCAGCGGCCCGCTTCTTTCCCAATAAGTCTTCCAAAACCGACCTGCAAAAAGAGTGCGCTTCTTGAGCCAATTTGGGTGTGGCCGTCTTCCCCGTCCCGATCGCCCAAACAGGCTCGTAAGCGAGGATCACCTTGCTAGCGTCTTCTTTTGGGATCCCTTCGAGAGCCGCATGAAGCTGCCGCTTCAATACCTTTTCGGTCTCCCCTTTTTCCCTCTCTTTCCCGGTTTCTCCTACGCATAAAATGGGGATCAGATCATCCTGGAGAGCCCGGACTACTTTTCGGTGGATTAACGGGTCGCTCTCCCCGTAAATATGCCGCCTCTCCGAATGGCCGAGTATCACAAAAGCAGCTCCCGCCTCTTTCAGCATTAAGCCGGCGATTTCCCCCGTGAAAGCCCCTTCCCGCGCATCGTTCATATTCTGGGCGCCGATGACGATATTCGTCTCCTTCGCAAAGTGGACCGCAGGTGCGATCGAAGTAAACGGGACGGAAAGGAAAATATTCACCTTCGCCCTTTCCACTTTCGGGATCAGTTCGCCGATAAAATCGGTCGCTTCCCGAGCCGTTTTATACATCTTCCAATTGCCTACAATGTAGACCTTTTTTGCCATGGGATAACCAATTAAAAAAAGAGATCATAGCCTAAAATTGAATCGTTTGCAAGAATATATCTCAACACCTTCCGAAGAGCTACTCTCTTGACGATAAAAATTTTCACTGTTTCAGAACTCACAACGGCGATCAAGGCGGTGTTGGAACCCAATTTCCGATCGATCACTGTCCGCGGGGAGATCAGTAATTTTAAGCTGCAATCTTCCGGCCATCTCTATTTCAGCCTGAAAGATAGCGGCGCGCAGCTCTCAGCGGTCCTCTTCAAGGGCAATGCGGCTTCTTTGGGCCGGATGCCGAAAGAGGGAGACCAGGTGGTCGCCAAGGGAGAGCTCAGCCTCTACATCCCTCGGGGGCAATACCAAATGGTCGTCCGGGAGTTGCAATTCTTGGGGGTGGGGGAACT
>CAYZHU010000022.1:0-16751 GCA_964477585.1 uncultured bacterium | reverse complement strand
AAGAAAATGAAAGACAAACAGTTCTTTGATGGATTGAACAGTCCAAAACAAAAGGAATATGAAAAATACATCATCGAGGCCGGTCAATATACCGCAAAGGAAATGGAGCAGGGTCGCAAAAAATTAGAGAAATGGTCAAAAGAAGATTGGCAAAAAACCCAAGCGAATTGGGAACAGCTGATGAATGACTATGTCAGCGCGATCAAAAACGAGGAGACTTCAGATTCCCCTATAGCTCAAGGGTTGGTTCGCCGTCATCTGCAACACTTGAAAACATTTGGAATCGAAGTCAAGAAGGAAGACCTTGTAGAAAAGGCGAGTTTTTATTTGGGTCACCCTGATTGGAAAAAGGTATTTGATGGCTACCATCCACGATTACTGGAATTCATCTTAGAAGCGATTCAGGTATTTGCTAATAAAGAACTAAATTAATAAACAACAGACAGCTGGTCGATTCCAGCTGTCTGATTTTCCTACTCAGCTATACGCCGTGAATCTGCGTATTTTAAAATCTTTTGGACAAAAGGATCATTAGAATCCTGCTCCGAGTTGCGGCTGATAAAAACGGCCCCAGGACCAAACGAAACGCCGCCTGATCCAAGATGCGTTGTGCAGCGTGCATTACTTATCTTGCGATCATTGCAGTAAAGAGAGCCAATTGTTGGAAACCCATCATAAAAAGCACAGCAGGAGCAATAGGGTTTTGTTCATATTTTTACCTCAATTTTGAAGACGATTTCAAAATTTTCGGCCAAAAGTAGCACACAAATTCTAATTTTTTCAAATCCAAATTGGGTTACACGTTTTTAATCCTTGATAAAGGAAAGCAATTACGCAAGGTTAGCAAAATACTATCAGCTCATACTCAGACCATTGATTACCGATCAATGGCTGCCAAGAAGCAATGATTTTTTGCTCTACTTCAGCGTCCAATATTAGATATAGAAGGTTTTTCGAAGCTTTCCTTTTTTCTTGTTTAGACAAATCATTAGAGGGAAGTAAGGATGCTAGTTCATTAACAAGTTCAAAGCTAAATGCATGTACTGTTCTGATATCTAGAAGCTCGAAAAAGTCTTTAGGGGGAATATTGTCCCTCATCTCTATTTGTTCAATCAAGAAGTGCTCAATCCAGGAAGTGACTTGAGATAATATTTTCTGCAAGTGCTCATCCAGAAACTGCTGTTCTTTGCTTTTTAAAATATCATAAAGGAGTGACCCATTTTCCAAAGATGATAGTTTTTTTAGTAAAGTCTTTTTGATATTTCTAATTTTTTCGGAATCGAGGGCTACAATCTTATTGAGGGCTGTTTGTCCGATATTTTGTTCCACTGCGAACTGTCTATGCACTATGTAAACCTTTTCAAAAATGGTAATAGCCTCTTCTCGATATTTTTTTAATTCTGCTCGATGATATTCAAGTTCAGGGCAAAATAGCTTACCCACATTCATAATTTCTTCAAAATGATAAGGAAAAAGTCCAACGATCCTTTTTATACAACAGACATAATCTATGTCAGTTTGATTTTCACCCACAGATTCAAGGTCAATAAGACCAATATAGCCCTGCTCTTTTTCGATATAAAGAGGGGCGTTATCATATCTAGCAATGGAATATTCGCTGTTTGTAGGAATGATTCCTCCGATAAAAGGATGTGACCCTCCTGACAAATCACTAAGGGGCAGTCGGCATAAAAATTGTGTGAAATCCTGGATTGCTGGGGTAAACACGTCTTGGTTTTCAAAATAAATCCCCATTTGCTCTTTCATGGATTGTTGGCTAATAGGAAGTCTTTGCTCTATTAAAAATTTTCCATAAACACTAGCCTGAGGAATGACTAGGTGCTGTAATTTATTGCTTTTACATATTACTCGAGCTTTGTTCATTTTTTTTAGACGGTCAGAGCATTGCAAGCCTGAATGTTTTAAGACGATAGAAACTCCTTTTGGGAGATAGACGGGGGTCTTTCCTGATAATGCTTTCGGTAAATCTGTCAGATTTTGTTTTCCGATAATCGAAATTCCTTTCTCGATTAAATCAGGAGGCAAAGCGCAAGAAATTAATTGTTGCTGGGCTAAGAAAGTTCGTATTGATGCTTGCAATGTTATTGCTGCATCACGTTGCTGTTGGACAGATTGCCTTAGCGAGGATCCTCGATAACAACTTTGGATTTTGACCGCAGCACTACGTTCTAATGCGGAATACACATAGGTCATGGGACTGGCCATTTTAGAAAAAACATACCGTTATTCTTCCTCATTAAACCTAAGTCTCTGAATAAAAAGAATCTGGGTGAGAGGATTTGAACCTCCGACCTCTTGCACCCCATGCAAACGCGCTAGCCAAGCTGCGCTACACCCAGATAGTCACCTGCTGCGACAGCCGAGAGCCCTTCAAATTGAAAGTCGGCTTTTTTGAATTCCTTAAGACCGTGACGAGCGCATTCCTCAACAATCTTCTCAAGCGCATCGCCTTGGTGAAGCTCAAGAGCTGTGATATCGACCGAAATCGATGCAGAAAAAATAACGCCGTTCCGAAGCCCCTTCACCCGGAAATTGGCATAAAGAGCGTCCTTCTTACGGGTCACATTGGTAAAACGAATAACATTGTTTTCAGCCAGATTTTTCACAGCAAACTCCACACTAACGGAGAAATGTTAGTGGTTATGAATTCTTTCTGTCAATTCTCAACTTTCCCAAAAAATCCTTCACTGGTAACCTTTTGCCATTATGGAATGTGTCATGAGTGCTGAAAGAATTGCTTGCATGGATGAATCTTGGCTGGAATTGCTCAAAGAGGAATTCAGCAAACCCTATATGAAAGATTTGGAAGCTTTTCTCGCGAGGGAGTATGCTTCTAAAGTGGAGGTATATCCTCCCTTTGAACTGGTTTTCAATGCGTTTTGCCATACGCCATTCGATCAAGTGAAAGTGGTTATCATGGGACAGGATCCTTACCACGGGCCTGGACAGGCGCATGGCCTTTCTTTTAGCGTTCCTAAAGGAGTGCCGCAGCCCCCATCGCTTCAAAATATTTTTAAAGAGATCAAAGACGATTTGAAAATCGACCCGCCGAACCATGGATGTTTGATCGATTGGGCAAAACAAGGGGTCTTGTTGTTGAACGCGACTTTGACCGTAAGGGCCAATGAGGCAAAATCTCACTACGGAAAAGGATGGGAATTGTTTACCGATCGAGTGATCCAGTTACTTTGTTCGAGAAAGGATCCGATCGTATTTATTCTTTGGGGAAAGTCGGCTCTGGAGAAGTTTCAACATATCGAAGCGTGCGCTGCAACGTCCCAACATTTGATTTTGACAGCTGTTCATCCATCCCCTTTGTCGGCCTATGCAGGGTTTTTGGGATGCCGCCATTTTTCTAAGACAAATGAGTTTTTGAAGAAAATGGGAAAAGAACCAATTAATTGGAAAATCTCTTGACGATCGATTCAATAAAGAGAACTAAACTCACTCTCGCCTCTGTTTATTTTACTTTTTTCATCGATAACTTAAGCTGGTCGATCGTATTTCCTATTTTCGCCCCCTATTTTCTCGATCCGAAAAATCATCTTTTTTCCCCCGATGTCTTGATTGGAACGAGAACGACGATTTTAGGCATATTTTTAATGGCATTTTCCTTTGGACAATTTTTGGGCGCTCCCATGATTGGAGAATATGGCGATATACATGGAAGAAGAAAGGCTTTGATTGTATCCGTTTTTTTCACATTTGTCGGTTTGGCTCTTAGCGCTTGGAGCATGGCTATCGAAAGCTTGATTCTCCTCTTTATTGGGAGGTTGATCACGGGTCTTTTCGCAGGAAATTTATCCGTATGTCTCGCTTGTGTCAGCGATCTGAGCGACAACTACACTAAGGCAAAAAATTTTGGGATGCTTTCAGTAATGGCAGGGCTCTCTTTTATTATCGGAGCTTTTTTGGGAGGAAAATTATCCGATCCAACGATTAATCCAATCTTCTCCCCCACTTTACCATTGTGGATTGCGACTGCTTTCACCGCGATCAATTTTCTTTTCGTCTTATTGGCTTTTAGAGAAACCTCTACGATCAATCCAACAATCCCATTTTGTTTCTTTGAGGCATTTCGAAATATCAAAATGGCTCTTAAGACTGAGAAGATCAAAACGATTTATTCCATCTATTTTTTGTTCATTTTTAGCTGGACCATTCTCTTTCAATTCAGCCCGGTCCTCGCTGTTGAGAAATTTTACTTCACCAGTTCGAATGTCGGGGATTTAGCTCTATACTTGGGAATTTGCTGGGCAATAGGCTCTGGTTATTTAAGCAAAATTCTCCTTCAGTATTTTGATTTGATTCGAATTTTGGAATTTAGCTTGTTTGGATTTACGGTTCTTTGCGGGATGGTTATTTTCTTCAATCATATTTATGGATTTTTCGGAATTTTGGGGCTTTGCGTTATGATAGGCGGTCTTTCTTGGCCTCTTTGTACCGCCCTGATTTCCAATTTAGCGCCTCGCGATATGCAGGGAAAAATTTTAGGTATTAGCCAATCAATCCAATCCTTCTCGATGTCAATCGCCCCCCTAGTCGGCGGTTTTGCCTTCCATTACTCGATGTCGCTCCCATTTCTTATCGGCGCTGTAACTTGTCTGGGGGCAGGGATCCTCTATTTTATCTTGAAAGATCGATAAATATTTCGTAATCTAAAGGTATGCGCGAATGGATAGAAGAATTATCGGATTGGATGAAAAGAAAAGAAAAAATTTCTGTTTCGACTGATCTTTCTAATGAATTAGAACAGACAACTCATGAAACTATCGCTCTTTTGGAAGCCGCAGACCATTTTCAAACGATCTATTCCCAGATTAAAGGAAAAATTGATCATGACCTTTCCTGAAAAAAAAATCATCATCCCACTCCCCGCGCTCACTTGGAAAGCTCTTTTCAGTTTTCGAGCAATCCTGCTTTTCATTGCTCTCAGCGCCGCGTTTTTATTTACTTATTGGTACTGGGTCATCTACCCCTTTTTGTGGATTTCTACCGCTCATGTAGATGCTTTTTCTTCCACCATTACCTCTGATAGTGTTGGCAAACTCTCCGACATCACCCTTTCTGAAGGGGAATTGATTCGAAAGGGAGAGCCACTTTTTACTCTAGAAAATGAATCCGCTATTCAAAAACAAAAGAAGATACAAGCCTCTCTCGAGTCTCTTAATGCCGTAATGGTGAGTGAAAAACGCCGAATGGAAAAGGCAATGCAAGATTATCTTGCTTCTAGCGCAGAACTCGATGTTGGCATTGGAACTGCAGAAGCGGTTGATCGACATTTGACTCAACTTCAAGATGCTCAGATAAAATCTGAAGAAGCTGCTGCGCAGATGAATCAGCTAAACCGGGAATTTACCTTTCTCAATGATCGATCTAAAAAATTTTCAGCGCCTTTTGATGCCATTGTCTTGAAAAAATTGAAGAATTCAGGAGATCTTGCCTCTATCGGCGAACCCATTTGTTCCCTGCTAGACCCTAATCAGGTATGGATTGAAGCCCAAATTCCTGAAAAAGAGTTGGGTTTGATATCCCTCGGAACCCCCGCGAAAGTCCGCCTGATCGCTTATCCTGGTAAAGAATGGAGCGGAAAAATAATCTGGATAAGCCCTGCCACCGTTTCAAAAATTTCTTCCCTCCCCAATACCCAAGATGAACGTATTTCTGTAAAAATTGCTCTTGAAAATAAGGACTTTCTTTTAAAACCAGGTCTAACGGCTCGCGTTGGCCTGAAAGTCCATTGAGAATCGATCTCAACTCCGTTATAATACCCCTATGCAACTCCCCCTAGCTTTACAAACAGCTCTTGATCAAATTTCCACTCCGCCTTTACTTCGGAAAGCGCGTGAAGCACTCACAGAGACCTACAAATCAGGCGGAACCTCCGCTTCCATCTTTTCAGACGAGGCCAAACGTCTAGCCTATCTTTTAACCCGGATGCCGGCAACGTATGCTGCTGTCTACCAGGCGCTCCGCAGCCTCTCATCTTGCTCCCGTTTCCTAGATCTAGGAGCAGGTCCTGGTACAGCTTCATGGGCTGCCCTAGAACTGTTTAACCCTTCCCAGATTACTCTCATCGAACAGAGCGCTGACGCTATCGCCATCGGAAAAGAGCTTTTTCCAGTTCCCGCTACCTGGATCCAACAATCACTTACCCAAATCACTACCTTTCCTGAAGCAGACGTTGCGATTCTCTCCTACGTCCTCAATGAAATCCCCGACCCCTTCACTCTTGTCAGCCGTTGTTGGTCTTCGCCTATCCAGACTCTCGTCCTTGTAGAGCCGGGAACTCCCAAAGGCTTCTCGCTCATTCGGCGGCTTCGCGATCTGCTTCTTTCCCTAAAGGCTCACATCTTAGCTCCTTGTCCCCATTCCCACACTTGTCCGATCCAGGGAAATGATTGGTGCCATTTTTCTGCACGTATCGAACGGACCCGTCTCCATCGTCTTCTCAAAGAGGGAACCCTCAATTACGAAGATGAAAAATTCACTTATCTCATTGCTTCTAAAACACCGTCCAATCGCTCCGATCGCATCATCCGCCATCCACTCAAAGCCTCTGGCCATGTTCGACTCCCCCTCTGCACAACTCGAGGGACGCTGGAGACGGCGACTATCACTAAAAGCAATAAATCGCTCTATCGCCAAGCTCGCGATGCTTCCTGGGGCGATCCCTGGCCTTCACAGTAAAACCCAAATGTAAAGCCGCAATACAATACCCCAAAAACGATGCGTTTTCGGGGACCCCCTGATCCAAATGTAAAGCCGCTTTACATTTGGGATTTAGGTAATATTCTTTTCTGTAAAACTGCCTAAAACAGAAATTCCTTTAACAATATTTATAATATGGATATTGGTATAATAAATGTGAGGTGATTAGGGATGTATGATGAATATAAGGATATTCTAAATCGATTGATTACTTTTCCTTTGAGAAGTCAAATAAAAATGAATTTTGACATGAAAAGGAAAATTTTTCATTTGTCCCTTCCTATCTTTTCTTCACGGGGAGATCTCCCCAAATGCGTCGAAGAATATGTAGTCGCAAGAAAAAATCACAACTTCAAACCTCATAGCACAAGTTTTAAACTGGACGGGAGAAAGGTTGTGTTAGTTCAAGAAATTCCTTTCGATTGGGGATTCCAGCCAGGATTCCGAGAGCATGTAAATCATTTTTGGAACATGGGCAAGCGGCTCAATCGGATGTTTGCAGAAATGGACCTGGAAGAAAAATACAAAAACGCTCTTTATCTAGATTTCGATACAAACGAGCTCAATTGACCCGAAAGGGGCCTCTAAAGTAACTTAGGCGGTTATGTTAGTAGTCAATCAACCGACCGCAATTGTCTATGAGAAGCCAGATCAGACGTCTAAGATTGAGGATATTCTTCGTTACGGCACCACGGTAAAAGGGTCGGAAGAAGAGTGGGTCTTTGATTTTGGGGGATGGATCCATCGAGATAATTTATTAGAAGTAAAAGAAGATCCAAATGAAAGGGCAAACGCGTTTGTCGATTTTCGGGGAGCATATGTCTTCGGTGTAACAAGTACCGAGTGGGGCCCTATTCTGGCTTTGCCTTTTGAGGCGCCGGTGGAGGTGATCGAGGAATTGCCTGAGCAACATCGGCGGTGGATTAAGGTGAAGCTCCTCGGTGGAAAAGAGGGTTTTATCCAGAGAAGTCAACTCCTCTTTTCCAAGAGAAAATTGTCGATTGAAGAAATGGTCTCTTTCAGCAAACAATTCTTAGGAAGCAAGTATCTTTGGGGCGGAACCTCTTCTTTTGGTTACGATTGTTCAGGCTTTGTTCAAATGCTCTATCGTCAGGCGGGAATAACGATCCCGCGAAATGCGAGAGATCAAGCAGTAGATGGCCGATTTATCGACGGGTCTGATCCAAAAGCAGGAGATCTCGTTTTTTTCAAAAATCAAGATGGGAAAGTGGTCCATGTGGGGATGATGATCAATGGAGAAGAGTTCATTCACGCATTCACAAAACAAGAAGCTTGGATATGCGTCAGCCGTCTAGATGATGAACGGTTTTTGAAAGGTCATTTCTACTCCGAGATCAAAATCAAAAGACTTATAAACAAACCCTCAAATCATTTTTGCGGAGCAACGAAAAATATTTCCTAAAAAAACGGTCTTGGATACAATTTTTTGCCATGATTCGAATTGGTATATTTGTTGCTTGTGCTGCGGTGGAATTTTATCAGCAAATAGATTATTCGAAAGAATCACCGGGCATTGCCTCCAGAATAGCGATGATCTATTTGAATTATCTTGTTTGCAATTACTTTTCCGGTTCTTCCCCGAGCAACTCTCTCTCGAATCGGCAGATAACCCATCGACATCCAACCTAGCTTGACTCTGATTTCCCAGAGTGAGACAATCTATTTTGGTAGGACAAGGTGAAGATATGTTTCGTGGATCATATGTGGCTCTTGTGACCCCTTTTCAAAAAAATGGACGGGTCGATTGGAAACGGATCGAAAAATGGATCGAATGGCACATCGCTTCAAGAACGGATGGAGTGGTGTGCGCCGCCTCGACGGGTGAAGGGATAGCCCTCACCGATAAGGAAAGAAACAAGCTGATCGAAGTTTGCGTCAAAAGCGCTGGGAAAAGGATCCAGGTCATCGCCAATACAGGATTGCCCAATACCGCTAAAACCGTTGAAGCTACCGAAAAAGCGAAACAATTGGGAGCTGATGGGGCATTAGTAGTGACTCCCTATTATGTAAAACCGACTCAAAGAGGATGTCTCCTCCACTTTCAAGAAGTGGCCAAAACAGGGCTTCCGATCATCGTGTATCATAATCCGAGCCGCGCCGCTATCAAGATGAGCGCTGATGCGATAGCTGAAATCAGTCAAATCCCCGGCATTGTGGGATACAAAGATTCGACTCACGATCTAGACTTATTGAAGAAAGTCCGAAAGATGTGTCCCAAGCTAGCTCTTGTATCGGGCGATGACGATTTTACATTCGCTCTACTGCGAGAAGGGGGCGATGGGGTGATTTCGGTAATCGGCAATCTGTTCCCCGAAGGATGGGGAAAAATGGTCCATAAGGCATTAGAGGGGAAATGGGTCGAGGCGGAGCGTCTGTTTGCGAGATATTTGCCTCTTTGTAAAGCCCTATTTTTGGAAACAAATCCCCAGGGTGTCAAATATGGGATGTCTTGGCTCGGAAAATGCAGATCTCAGCTCCGCCTCCCCTTAGTAGAACCAGTAGAGGCGACCCAGAAAGAGTTGAAAAAAGCGATTCTACATATTGCCTTTCCCCAGTTTGGAAAAAGAGAAGCAATTCAGGTATGAGCGTAAAACTTTTTGACTATTCTGGGCTGCCGATTGAATTGAGAGAAGCTGTTGTCGCAATGATGGCCCCTAATGATCTTCCTCAATTTGCGGCTACTGGAACGGAACCGCTTCAGAGAGTTGAATCCTTCTATGCTAGAGGGGCTGCTGAAGATCCGATTATCACGGGAGCTTACGCATCCCAAGAAAATACTTATCGCGGCACGAAACGGATGGCCAATTTTCAGAAGGCAGCCGATGAGCTTACTGAGAGGACAAAAAGACTCTTCGCTGGAAATAATTTCGTAGCGCAAGCGACTCAAGACGGGGCAATTAGCTCGCGCCATCCCGTTGCACAACGGAAACTTGCCGATGGCCGCTGGAATTGTAAGATTATTGGACTTTACCCTTTTTTAAAGGCAATTGATGGGGGCGCAGAGTTTTTTGCTGGATTGGACCGAAATATGTCCAGTGCAGATAAGTTCAAGGCAATGGAGGTATGGGTCAAAGAGCGCGCATTGGGGGTGACCTCTGTCTCCTTTGCCGGAGGAGTTCCTGTTCCAAATACGCCAGCCCTCTTTTTCTCCCTAGGTGGGAAAAACTACAATCTTGTGCCCAGAACTGTAGGAGATTTCCTCAACTTGCGCACCTTTTCAGCGGTGAATGCGTATCTTAACGACTTGCCAGACGAGATGGGAAGAGTGCATCTTGAAGAATTGCAACTTTCGATGAATCAGTTTAAAAGGATACCAGATAGCGTAGGAAAAATGGAACGGCTCAGGAAATTCTCCATTTCGTCAAATCGGGAAGTTCTCTCTCTTCCAGATGATTCCCCTCTTTGGCGTGCGACGGCGCTCCATGAACTGGATCTTTCTGGCAATCAATTAGGAGTTCTTAGCAGTGAGATAGGACTTTTAACTCAATTAGAAGTTCTCGATCTGCAAAGAAATCAGCTTGCGCACCTTCCTAGGATTGGAGGCAGTTTGCCTCGGCTCAGATTTCTTGATTTACAAAAGAATCCGTTCCACTGCTTCCATCAAGTGGGGAATTGGATTCTCGATTACACAGGAGAGAGCCTCCAGATTGTAGTCGATCAGAAATGGGCTCGATCCAGGTATTTAGAACCTTTAAAATACAGGTTAGCTGAGCAGGGGGTGTATACTCTGAGCTCGGAGATCCAGGGAGAGGCTGCACATTTGAGAATTCAAAAAGTTCTGGAAAGTACTCAAATAATTTAAGCTCGTTTCCGATAAGGATAAGGACTCTAGACTTTTAAATAGATTTTGGGGTACATGACCTATTATGGCTAATAATGGCTCCAAAGAGCTCATTTCCTTCATTCGACAGAAAAAATTATTCCAAGAATTAAACGATGAAGAACTCGATCTATTACTAAATGTAATGGAGAAGAAATTCTTTACTCCGGGTGAATACATCATTCGGGAACAGGAAAATGATCAGCACATCTTTATCCTCTACAAAGGAAGAGCTGAAATTAAAAAAGAAAGCCCCCCTCATCCCCCATTTCAGATAGGATATTTAGAACCTGGAGAATTGTTCGGGGAGATGTCGCTTCTGGAAGGGGGCGTCAGATCAGCTTCGGTCATAGCTATCGAGCCTTCTGAAGTACTTGCTTTCAATGTAATAGAGATTGAACAATTACACAATAAAATTATCAAAGGATTAGGATCCCACGTGAGCGCGATCCTTCGAAAAACGGATCAAGATCTCGTTACGCTTCTAGTGGAAAAGATTCAAGATTATCAAATTAGGGCACAAGCTAGCAATCTTCTGATCGCTTTGATCCTCTCCACCTCTTTTTATATAATCGCCCAAAAAATTACCACTCTACTGTTCGGTACTTTTACTATTCCTACTCTATCATTATTTGGTTTTGGTGTGGTCTTATTTCAATCAATTGCTGTATTTTTGATTATTCTGGATTCTAAATATCCAATAGAATTTTATGGAGTGACTTTACAAAATTGGAAAAAAGATACTTGGGAAGCTATTTTAGCAACTATTCCTGTTTTGATTATATTTATCGTTATGAAATGGTTTCTGATTAATTTTATACCTTTATTTGAATCGGCTCCACTGTTTGAGATTTTCCCTGAAAAAGAGTTATATCAAGAAAATTACTTTCTTTTTAGCCTTGTCTATTTGATTTTTATACCCATTCAAGAATTTCTGGTGAGGGGAATATTTCAAGGCTGCCTCCGGAATTTTTTCATTGGAAGATATAAGATTCTTCTCGCAATCGTTGGGTCTAATCTCATATTTGCCTCAGAACATGTTGTAAAAAGTCTCATCTTTGCTGCAGGAGTATTTATCTTGGGACTCTACTGGGGATATTTATATCAAAAGCAAAATTCTCTTGTCGGTGTATCAGTTTCTCATGCTATTGTTGCGGCCTGGGTATTTTATATACTGAATATTTCGCGATTTTTCGTACTGTAAACGTGGGACTATTATGCATGGGATTTTTTTGTTTTTAATGTTTTTTATTCGAATTATCTTTTCATTACGTTATAAAATAGAAATAAAAGGGATAGATATTTCTCAATTCAGAGAAAAAAAGAGCCTTCTTTTTTTATCTAATCACCCGTCTCGCGTAGATCCAGTCATTTTTCTCACTCTGATGTATCAAAAAGGGGTCTCAATTTGTCCTGTTGCTGTCGAATACTTGTTCCGTTGGGACTGGCTTCGCCCCATTCTTCATCTGTTTAAAGCAATTTCGATCCCAGATTTCGATACAGGTGTCAATGGGTATAAGAAAGTCAAAATGAACGAAACATTCCTTCGAGTTGCAAATGATTTAGAAAACGGTGAAAACTATTTGATTTACCCTTCTGGGCGATTAAAAAAAGCAGGATCCGAGTCTTTTGGAGGGACTTCATTTGCGTACAATTTGGTTGAGAAGGTTCCCCATTGTGAAATTGTCCTTGTTCGCCTCACTGGATTGTGGGGGAGCCGATTTTCTAGGGTCCTAACTGGAAAAGCGCCAGATTTCCTTGAGATTGCGAAATCGGGTATTTGGGCGATTCTATCCAATGGGATTTTTTTTGCTCCTAGGAGAAAAATCAGCATAGAAATAGAACTTGCTCCGAAGAGTCTTTACACTTCTAGATCTCGCCTTGAATTCAACCGCATCCTAGAAAATTGGATGAATCGATTTCCTGATGGAAAAGGGGGGATCAGTAAAGTAGAACCTGTTCAATTTGTCCCTTTAACATGGTGGCAAAAAAAATCAGAGGAACTCAATATTCCATCGCAAGCCGCAGGACGTGAAGAGAAATCGATCTCAAAAGAAACGCGAAGCTCCGTATATGCCGAAATAAAACGGATTTTGAACCATCCTGATCTTGAGATCGATCCGAAAATGAATCTTTCAACCGATTTGGGAATGGATTCTCTAAGTTTGGCAGAATTCTCTGTATCGCTCATGAGACGGTCTAAGATGAGATCGATCCCCAGTGAGGACCTTCAAACAGTGCAAGATGCGTTGGAAATAGTCGAAGGCTATACGAGAGCCGCTGCAAAATCTCCGGGCCATTTCCGTTGGTCTAAAGAATCAACCCGGCCAAAATTTGAACTTCCTGTAGGGAAAACTTTGCATGAGGCTCTATTTCACACTTGTAATAGACTTCGGCGCTTCTATATGTGCGCAGATGATATAAAAGGCGCCATTACCTATGCAAAATTTCTGCAAGGTGTAAAAGTCTTAGCCGAACAATTCCGCTTATTGCCTGAGAAAAAAGTTGCAATCATGCTTCCAGCTTCAATTGGAACCTATGTTGTCATTTTTGCTCTTCAACTCGTAGGAAAAGTCCCTGTGATGCTCAATTGGACGTTAGGGCCTCGATATTTAGAACAGATGATGCAGATCTCAGGGGCTCAAAGAGTCTTCACCTCTTGGAATTTCATCGATAGGTTACAAAATGTCGAATTTGGAGAGATTGTTGATAAAATCGAATTTCTTGAAGATATACGCAAACAGATCGGCTTAAAAACAAAGCTGAAAGGATTGTTCAGAAAATGGGAATTTGACCCTTCGCAAGAAAATGAGACGGCTGTACTCCTTTTTACAAGCGGCACAGAGGCAGCTCCAAAAGCAGTCCCTTTAACTCATAAAAACTTCATTTCCAATATGCTTTCGGTCTTTAAGGGATTTAATTTTACAGAAAATGATATTACAATGAGCGCGCTTCCCCCTTTTCATTCTCTCGGATTCTCGATTGGCGGAACATTCCCTTTGATTTCTGGATTTCGGACTGTTTTTTTCCCAGATCCAACAGATGCTTCCACCCTTGCTGAGGGCATCAGTAGATGGGAAATTACCCATGTAGCATTGGCTCCTACGTTTTTAAAAGGAATATTGGATGTTGCGAACACTGATGAACTGAAAAGTGTAAAGGTCTTCTTCTGCGGCGGCGAGAGAACCCCGAATGAACTGAAAGATCGGATCCGAAATGAATTTTCAAACGCTTGCTATGTGGAAGGTTATGGAGTCACCGAATGTTCTCCTTGCGTAGCCCTAGGACATCCAAAACTGTCTTGGAAAGGGGTTGGGAGAGTTCTGCCAGGTATAGAAGTAATCGCTGTCCATCCTGAAAAGCATACTCTGCTCCCATCTAGCGTAGTAGGAGAAATTTGTGTCTCTGGCCCCAGCGTATTTCAGGGCTATTTAGATAGCCGTATCGATCCATTTCTAGAGATCAAGGGAAAACGCTGGTACTGCACTGGGGATTTAGGATATGTCGACGACGAAGGAAACCTCATCTTGCAGGGGCGGCTCAAACGGTTCATCAAAATCGGGGCAGAAATGATTAGTCTGGGAGCTGTTGAAGATGCGCTCAATGAGGAGCTGATCAAAAAAAATGCAACTCTCTCTCAACCCCTCATAGCTATATGCCCCGAAGAAAAAGAGAAGACTAGAATCGTTTTATTTACAAAAGTTCCTGTTTCACGAGAAGAAGCCAATGAGATTCTTAGGAAAAAGGGTTTTAGCTCTCTGATAAAGATCGACGCAGTCAAAGAAATGAACGATATTCCCGTTACTATCACAGGGAAAACCGATTATCGCAATCTTGCTTAAGAAACTGTCTGCAATCTTTTTAATTTGCTTCTAAATCTCGACGGCGGGGATTTTTACCCGTTTCTTCTTCTGTTTTGCTAGAAAGGGATAGATCTCTTTCTGAAGAAATTCTACAACTTGCTTAGGGGCTCTTCCAATGAGAGAAGAGATTTTAAAGAAACGGGCCAATTCCTTTGGTTTTAACTGAAATTCCTTTTCCAGTTCTTTTTTAAGAGAATGAAGGGATTGGGTATGGGACAGTTTTCGGAGCTTTTCATGGAGCGCTTGCCGGTCTCCTCCTTTCTTGACAGCTAGCATGAGAAGATTTTCTTGGATGAGATGTGGGAGATGTAGTTGGAGATGAGTATAGGCTTGTTTTCGATTGACTGTAAGAGGGATAAGATGGGAAAGAAGATTGAGGATCGCATCGGCGCCAAGAAAAGCTTCAGGAATTGAAAGGCGCCGATTAGACGAATCATCGAGAGATCGCTCGAGCCATTGGGTAGCTGTCGTGTAAAGTGGGTTTTGGGCGAGCGAAATGACAAAACGGGCAATCCCGCAGATCCGTTCGGAATAGATCGGATTTCGTTTATAGGGCATGGCAGAGGAGCCTACTTGAGATTTGCCAAAGGGTTCGAAAAGCTCATTCTCATGGGCAAGGAGGCGAATGTCGGTCGCCATCTTATGGGCGCTAGAAGCAAATGAGGCGATCGAGTTTAGGATTTGGATATCGATTTTTCGGGTATACGTTTGGCCAGAAATAGGCAGGACTTTCTCAAATTCAAACTCCCTTGCGATCAGAGATTCGAGTTTGTCGATTTTGGAAAGGTCATTGCCAAATAGGGATAAATAGGAAGCTTGCGTTCCTGTTGCTCCTTTGGCACCGAGAAATGGAAGTCTTCCGATCAGCCGTTCCCAGTCTTGGGCATCGAATAGAAAATCTTGTAACCAGAGAGAGGCCCGTTTTCCAATAGTGGTGGGCTGGGCTGGTTGATAATGAGTGTAGCTAAGACAAGGGGTGGAAGCTTCTTTTTTTGCAAAGAGTGAGAGAGTTCGCAGCACTTGGATCAATTTGGATTGAAGGAGGCGGAGCGCTTCTCGGAGTTGGATGAGGTCGGCATTGTCAGTGACATAGCTTGAGGTAGCGCCAAGATGGATGATCGGTTTTGCATCAGGACACTGTTCTCCAAATGTATGGATGTGAGCCATAATGTCGTGCCGGAATTTTTTTTCGAATTCTTCGGCCTTGTCAAAGTCTATCGAATGGAGATGCTTCTCCATCTGTGAAATCTGGGCCTGGCTGATCGGCAGACCCAGTTTTTTTTGAGCTTTTGCTAATGCAATCCAAAGTCGGCGGTACGTTGTGATTTTGTATTGAGCAGAAAAGAGATAGGACATCTCTTGGCTAATGTAGCGCGCCGAAAATGGACTTACATATTCCTTATGGCGCGCATCATCAGACATTACTTCCCAATCAGTGCGTGTATCTGTGCAAGAAGATTTTGGATCTGTCTTCTCTCTTCTTCGCGAGGAAAGCAGTTCGGATTTTTCAATACTTCTCGAGCCCTTTTTAGGAAGCTGATTGCATGGGAGGAAAAGTTTGGCAACCGCTTGTCTTCCTCAGGAAGGGGAAATTCGAGGCGAATGAGGTCGAGCAACTCTTTTTTTGGCTGCCCGTTATAGTTTTTTACAATCGATTCTTTTTTCTCGTGAGAGCCAGCTCGACTCGCCAGACTGTAGATAACTTGTCTTGGGATTTGATCGAGTTTCGGATGAAGCTGGGGAGGAAGTAGATTGTAGAATTCGTAGTATTGAAGAAAATTATACGGAGTTTGCCTGTTTCCATAGGTGGAAAATAACCATGCTGTAAATGCGCCATCTCTATATTTCTTTAGGATTTCTTGAGCTTTTTTTATTCTCTCCCCATGGAGGATTACAGCTTGGTTTGTGATCGCTTTTACTTCGGAAGTGAGAATTGAAAGCGCTTTGAAGTCGGCTTCAAAATCTTCTCTGTTGTTCATCTCGAAATTCTTGAGGATAGTCTCAAGAGCGAGTTTTTCCGTTTCGTTGAGAGCGGTTACGCGAAATACTCCAGAGAAGCTTGAGAGTTCCCCATTATTCGACCGTTCAACAAGAGCCGTCATTTTGGGTTGCTGCGACTCCTTTTGTTTGAATCGTAAGTTTAATAAATCATTGAACTTCGACATCATCAAATCCTCTCAAGTAATTCGTTTGTGACGGCCATATAATCTTCGGCTGCCCGCGCTTTCGGGGAGGTCTCGAAAATTGGCTTTCCATAAATGGTCGCCTCAGATACAGCGATATCTCGTCTGACTTTTGCGTTCAAGAGTTTTCCT
>CAYZHU010000021.1:15482-16818 GCA_964477585.1 uncultured bacterium | reverse complement strand
TGTGATCACTATCAAAAATCGGAGCTTCCATTAGGTTTTTGAGAATCTCTCGCTCTACTGGATTTCTTGGCTGCCCTTCTTCGATTCTCTTTTTAATTTCTTTCACATGATCGACAATCGCGCTCCAATATGTTGGGGCGACGGTTTCTGCATTTTTTAACCATAATTGGAGTGTAGCGAACTCGTCTCTAATTCCCGCCGTTTCCCTTCCTTCGAAACCAAGAGGAATTTTAGTCAATCCAATAGCTCCGGCCATTCTAACTACTTCATTGGGTGTGACATCATAATGTAGAGCTGTAGTATCCGATGGTCCGTATGGTCTAATCCGATCGCAAAAATAACCAAGTGCCCGATCTCTAATTGCAGTCACATCGGCTTCCGTTCCTTCTTGGGAGCTTAGAACGAGGATATTGTCATTTTTCATCTTTTCAAAGGCGGGGAAGAAGACTTCAGCTGCTGTAGCCTGAAATTGGTCACAGCGTAGTTCATTAGGGAAAGTGACTGTGATTTCAGCTTTAACTTTTTCTTGTTCTCCTCGTTTGAGTCTGGCTTGGATTGCAGAGGGGTCCATGTCAATAAAGACTTTCGTGTTATTTAAAAGACCTATGACGAATTCGTTGGCTTTTTCAGGAGTTTCTAAGACGAAGTAGATTTGTGCCTCTCTTTTAAGATGTCCCATCGTTCCATCTGTCACTACTCGCACCACGGAATGAGAAGGCATGTCGAATTTTTTTGGCTGCCCTAGAGGGAGCGGAGGATTGGTGCCGATTTGTACGGTGTTAGCGTTGCGATCGAATTGGATGGGGAATTGCCCAGGTGTTCGGACTGCTGCCATATATTTTTTCCTTATAATAGGTTAATAAGGCTAAGGATTTTAAATGTGAGTGATAATTTAGTGCAATAGTATTTTATTCTCCGCGCCTGCGGAATAGTTATGATTCTAAGACTAGCTTTTCTTGGCGGCGGGTGAGGAACTGTTTGTTGAGGGAGCGGACTGAGAGGATCCAGAATAAAATGGTGCAGCCGATCAAGGGGAGGAGAAAATGGGTGATCGAGAGGACAGAACCGGTGCCTGAGAGCTGGATCAGGATGATTTGGATCCAGGCGGCTCCCGATTTGCCGAGCCTAGAGCCAATCACATCAATGGCAGCCTTTCCCTTCACTTTCGATTCTTGGTCGAGAGGGATAAAAGACATTTCCTTAGTCGCGTCAAAGAAGGCATATTTCATTACTTTGGTCGAGACGTTTTGGAAAGCGCCAAAGAGGATGATCAGCATGATGGGGGTAAGCGAGGTGGAGATAGGGGCAAACCAGCTTGGATTCATGTAGAGATTGA
>CAYZHU010000021.1:0-15472 GCA_964477585.1 uncultured bacterium | reverse complement strand
ATGACAATCGGAGGGAGTTGGGCAGAGAAATGCCATCCCAGCCTCCGGATGATCACGCCGCTGAAGAATAGGGTGATGATGAAAGAACAGATCCCGACGGAAGAGCTTACTTTAGCCATGAACCCTTGATAGGCTCCCGTATCTGGGTAGGCCATCTTAAGATTAGCTTTCCAAGTCAATTCGGTGAGATTCATGGTGAGGCCGTAGGCGACGACCATGAAGGCGATACATCGCAGGTAGGGGGATCGGGCGATAAATTTTAGGCTTTCGATCAGCGATAATTTAGTTTTTTGGTCAATGGGTTGATTCTGTTGTTCGGGCTGATAGAGCCTCTCATCTTTGAGGACCCGCCGCGTCAATAGGAAATGGAGGGCCATGATCATGAATCCAAAGAAGAGGACAAAGCAGACCAGGCTCTGTAACGCCAGGCCGAATTGGGCTCCCACATATTTTCCTGTGAAGTAACAGACGAGAGGGCCGGTGAACATCTGGGCCAAATCGCCTCCGGCGATGAAGAAATTGTAGCACCTCTTTGCCTCATTGAAGTTGCAAATATGGTTCACAAATCCCCAGAAAAGGAGGAAGATCACAACGCTTCCCCAAAGCTCTGCTATTACAAAGAAGATCGATTGTATCCAATTCCGGTAGATTGCGATCCAGTGGGCGTTTTGTTTCCCAAGCTTGCTGAGGAGCCAATCTGCCGATTCATGAGGAGAAAGGGCGTCCATATTCGGGTAAAGGACAAAGCCAAAGAGGCAGACGAATGCCATGAAGCAGAGGATAGTCCCGTAAAAAATAATGGAGCGGCGGAACACATTGGAAAGTTTCGAGTAGAGGAGCGTTGCCCCCATTGCGATCGGAAGGACGATCCAACCCTTCAAGACAGGGATCACTTCAGCCCCAGAACCTTTTGCCGTTACGACAAAGGCGTCCTTCATGGTGGTAAGCACACCATAGGTGAAGGAAATAAAAAATTTCATGAAAAGAAGAGGGAGGATTTTCTTGAGTTCGTATGCATGTATTGGCCAGAGGCGGTTGAGCCATCTGGCAAATGGAGACATGTCTCCAGACGCCATCTAATGTCCAGTGTAATTCCTTAGAACTTATACCCGAAAACCGATATATTGGGAAACATGAAAACGACGATTCTCTGCCTTATCGCCATTTCATCAGCGCTTCTAGGCAAGGAGTGTCCTTTTTGTGAAGAAAAGATTTTACAAGCGCAAACGTTCTATGAATCAGAGCATATATATGGGCTACTTACCTATAAACCAGCAGTCCCAGGCCATGTGCTAGTCATCCCCAAGAGGCATGTGGAGCGATTTGAAGAGCTGACTGACCAGGAGTTAATCGAAGCGAAAGAGGCATTCCGCCTTATCCACCTGGCAGTAAAAAATCTTTATGGCCCGAACGATTATCTACTTTTGCAAAAAAATGGGGAAGCGGCCGGCAGATCGGTTTCCCATCTCCATTTCCATTATTTGCCCCGGTCGGAGAAGATGTGCCATTTCAGTTTTGCGATCCGCTTTTTCCTAGCAGATTTATCAGCCCCTCTACCGCCTGAACAGCTTAAAGAGACTGCGCAGCTGCTTGCTAACGAAATTGATCGTATTCTAAAATGATTAGGCTTTCAGTAAATTTGACTTAGAAATAGTCTTCACGATTTGTTTCCATTCCTTCCAGTCGTTCTTTAGGCTTTTTTTCATGGAATGGATTTGGGATCGGATCGATTGGAGAATTTCCCGGTCTTTGCGGGGGATCGATTTGTATTTTTCCAAAAGCCCCTGAATCTCTGTGAGCTTTGTGGTAATTGAATTCGCCATCTCGTTGACTTTCGCTTCCCAATTTTCTTTATGGGCGAAGAACGAATTTTTGAGACTCTGGACGATCTGTTCTTTGTGATCGAGAACCATCTGCTTTGCGATCCGGTAGTCATTTACCTTTTTGAGATCATAGGCGAGTCCGAGTTTATGAAGGACCCAAATGAGCCACTTTGAAGGGTCGTAATGGTACCAGCGGATTCCATTTCGGTAATCCTGGGCAAACGTATGGTGGTAATTGTGATATCCTTCTCCATAAGTCAAAAGAGAAATGAAATAATTATCTACAGCGGAATGCTCTTGGCTATACATTTTGGTGCCCCAGTAGTGGGCAAGCGAGTTGATGCACCAGGTTGTGTGATGGAGGAGGAGCATGCGGACCCACCAAACGAAGATGAAGGCGCCTAAATAATCTCCAAGCAGCCAGCCGGCCGAGAGGAATACAACCAAATTTACGGCGACCATGCAATAAGCATAGTACTTATGTTGGAACCGGAGGAGTTTGTTCCGATTGAGGTCGGAGATCACTTTCGGCTCGATATCGCCTGATTTGTGGAACATCCAAAGCATATGGGCGTGGAAGAGTCCTTTTTTGACCGAATAGGGGTCTTTATCTGTATCGACGTGGGCGTGGTGCAATCGGTGGTCATGCGCCCATCGGAGCACGCTTCCCTGCGTTGCCAAAGTCCCGAAGAAGAGAAGGATCCCTTCAATAACAGGGTGGAGCTTGTAGGAATTGTGGGAATAGAGTCGGTGGTAGCCTGCTGTAATCGCCATCCCTGAAATGAAGACCAAAGCGAGAGTAGTGATGATCAGAGCTGCCGAGGGGGTGTACCACATAAAGTAAAGGGGGAGCGCTATCGCTAAAAAGAGGTGGTATCCAAGCAAGAAAAGAATGACGGGCCAAGCAATTTTTTTATCCATGAGTCCCAGTATATGCCAGGAGGAGATAATTGGGCTAGTGAATTATTACTTCTGGTTAATGTGATTTTTTTAATGTGAGGGAGGTTGAATTGATGCAATAGCGGAGCATTTTGGGGGGCGGGCCGTCGTGGAAGACATGGCCTAGGTGGGCATCGCACCGGCCGCAGAGCACCTCGTACCTTTGGACGTAGGGTTTAGAGTCAGGAAGATAATAGACATTTTTTGGAGCGATCGGTTTCGTAAAGCTAGCCCAGCCGCTGCTAGTGGAATATTTATCTTCAGAATTCAGAAGCGGAAGATCGCAGGCGGCGCAATGGTAAATGCCTGGGGCCCATGTGAAGAGGTATTTTCCTGAAAAGGGCCTTTCGGTCTCTTTCCTTCTTAAGATCCGGAATTGTTCGATCGACAGGGTTTTTCTCCATTCTGCGTCGGATTTGTAAATTTTTTCTTCAGTCCAAGCAAGAGCGGCAAGCAGGATCATCCATTTCATCATAAAATCGCAATCTCCCCTCGGTCAAAATCGATTTGGACTCTCATGCCGTTTTGGAGAATCTTCGTCGCAACTCCAGTGCCGACAATGCAGGGGATGGAGATCTCCCTCGCAACAATTGCAGCATGGCAAAGGATTCCCCCTTCATCGGTGATCAAAGCGGCAAACGATTTCCTGATATAGGGGACAAAATCGGGCGTCGTCATCCCAGTCACGAGAACAGTAGGAGATGCAGAAGCCGCTGTCAATTCTTCCGGTTTATAGGCAATCTGGACGATCGCTTCCAAGGTCCCTTTTCCAAAGACTGTCCTTCCTTTTAAATCGGTCAATTTTTCTTGAGTGGGAGAGAGGAGGGTCATCTCATCTGTGACAATAGTCTGTCCGCTAGAGCGGACAATTGCGGGGGATTTGAATCTCTTTTTAGGATTGTAAAGAAGGGCTTGTTTGGAAGAGCGCCAAAAGGTTTCCAGCGAGATCCCCAATTCTTGACACGCTTCGAGCTGCAGCGGGCGTGTCTTGACATAGCCGTCGATCAAATATTCCATCTCTTGATTTCGGATTTGCATCCACTTTCGTAAGGGGAGAAGCCAATGATTCAACTTGCTATATGTTTTCTCGAAGTGAGAAAAGTCGATCTTCTCTTTTGGTGCGATCTCAGGCAATTCTTTGGACATTTCGTAGAGTTCTTTGGCTGTATAAGGCTCCTCAAAGACTTGGCGGCATTTCAAAAATCCATATTTTTCCGCCAGTATTTTGCACGCTTTAAGAGTCGGTTTTTTTCTCAATTCCTGATCGAGGAGATCGGAGAGAGAGACGATCCCAAAGCGGGACCATTCGAATAGTTCATTTTCAGGGACGTGGCGAAGGAGCAGCGTATAGAGGGCTTCGATGATGAACATCGGGGCGTAATAATGGGCGCCAAAAGGGGTCATTTGCTCAAACCAGCGAAAAAGACGGACCTGTAAAGGAAGAGATGGATCGGAAGCGAGGTTCATCAGCCGCTTATAGTGATCCTCATAGCGCATTTCTAGACGCTCTAAATAATGAGGGTCATGTTCCATTTTTTTTCTCACTTCCGCATCGATCGCTTCATTCAGCAGTTCATCGACCCAAAGTTCTTGTATCCCTTCCTCATCGGTTGTCATCACCATCCATCTTTCGAGATTAAAGGGGATCTCTAAGTAAGGGGCTAGGAAAAGCGAGCACCCTTCGATGAGAAATTCGATATCGAGCGAAAGGAGCGATCGTTTATACATCCTCTTGTAGGGCGCAAGATCAAGAGTGAGGGAATGGGATGCCTTGCTGATCGGTCTTTCTTGCAAAAGCCAAAAACAGTCGTTCCCATCGATGACAAATTCGATGTCGATTTCTCGGCTGTATTCCTTTTTCAAAGCCAATACCGCCTTTAAAAGCTCATCGATCCAAGCCATTTCGGCAGCTGAACTGATCGCCTCGGCAGAGCCCGACAGCCGGTAGGGGGTGATCGTCCCTTGTACGACAGCCTCGCCGTTTGCTCTAGCAAATTCGATCACGATCTGCCCATTTTCAAAGATTTGGGCAGGGGAGGGGTGTTTGGAAAAGCAGACTCCTGCGAACTTCGCTTCAATCATCGGCTGGAGAATGACACCCATCAGCGATTGCCGTTCTGCATAGGAAGAGGCCCTTTCTTTTGTTGCGGAGGCCCAAACCTGCCTGATCGCCTCGGGCAATCGGTCTCGTTCCACATCCAAAACAGTTTCAAAGATCCCTGCATAGCTTTGTTTGGAGGAATCTTCCGCTTGGGCAGAGGAGCGGACTGCATATTTTTGATCGGGCAGAAAAGAGAAGAGATCAAGATCTAAAGAGGCTCCGCAATCTTTTGCTGAGATTAGCCATGTGGGTGGTACGGGTAGACCGATCCGGTAAGCATCGAATAGGCCGAGCGCCTTGCCTCCAAAATCGGAGCGGATTTGTTTTGGATGCAAATAGGTCAGGTCGGCAAAAGTGTAGAGGAGTAAATCCATAATCTGCATATAATTAAACTAACAGGAGCAGTCAATGGAAGAATCGATTGAAACATCAGTCCCTCCCCAAATCGTTTGGGCTATGTGGGAACAGGTGCATGATCTTCATGCGGGACAAACGGGAAGGGCCAAATTCAAATACAAAATCATCGATGTAAAGCCTGGGGAAAGTTTCTCCATCCTTTGGAAGGCTCCTTTTGTGAGACTCGTCCTTACCCAGACGGTAAAGCCATCTGCCAAGGGATCAGAGATCAGCTATCGGGTCACGATCAAAGGGTTATTTGCCTGGCCGGTCCGTTGGCTGTTGGGAAATAAAGTGAAAAAAAATCTATCCGCTGCCTTGCAGGCAACTGTAAAACAAATGGAACAGGCTCAAAAGTATAGAGTGTAATAGAGACGGGCGAGGATTTGGGCGGTGAGAGCCTCTCCCGGGACGAAACCTTGCGCTTTGTAGCCTAATTCGAGTTCCCCTCCCGAGAGGTAGTCGCTCTGGTAGCTGAGGATGAAAGAGCCTGAGGCCCCGTATCGGACTGAATTTTGCTCTGAGTAGGGATAGAGAGGTTCAGCTTTATTCGGTTTCGCATCAAAGTCGATCTCGGAGAAGGGGATATCGGCGGGAAAGAGAAGAAGCTCAGGCTGGCGCCATGCGTCAAAGCGCAGTCCAAAGGCCCAGCGGTTTACATTCCATATTTTGGGGCCGTAAAATCCAATTCCGTAATAGTCGTTGTTAGAATGGTGGCCTCCTTTGAGATAAAAATAGTAGGGAGCGCACCGGTAGACAAGCCAATTTTCGAAGTAGAATTCGGGTCCAAATGGAGTCAGGCCGACGCGGACATTGGGTAGGTACCCAGCCCCTAAGATGGGTATCATTGGATATGAGCTCTCTTTACCTGATGAGATGTAATGAAACCACGCATAGATTGAATAGAAGGTAAAAGGATCTCCTAGATTGATCCAAGAGAGGGAACGGAGGCGGGCGCCGCTGATCGAATTGGAGGTGTAGGTTTGATTGAGCGATTTGATATAGGCGCGGATATCATGCCCATCTAAGTCTCCTTGGGTTTTTAATGTGCCGATATAGAGATTGAGATCGTGTTGGCATAGCAAATAGAGAACCGTTTGACGCGGGTCGATTTTCTCCGCTTCTAACCATTTGAGTTTGACAAGCTCCGCTAAAATGGCGGTTGACTCCACTCCTCCCATTGCGACGCAAGTCTCCTCTGTAGTGGTGAATGTTTCGGGATTGATTTTATAAGCCGTCGCAGCCCCTCCATAGCCGTAGGGAGGGGGGACATTGAAATCATAGCCCGTCACTTTGATCTTGCCTCTATTGATATCGCGGATCCTGTAGCCGTGGCCGAAGATTTCATGTTGCGCGGTAGTGACAATGGAATTGAGAGGGAGCCAAAAAAGGTAAAGCTCGCTCAATCGCCACAGGCGGGCTTGCGTTTCTTTTGAATACCAGATGGGGCTCTTCGAGATGATCCATCCTTCGGTCCTTTCAATGCAGCGATTCACAAAGAGGAGATCTTCTCCTCCTGCATAGGGAGAAAAATGGATATCCCACCCCAGCTTGTAAGTCGCCTCATGGAATTGCTTAAAGGGACGGCATTGTCCATTTCCATATAAGGAAATCGCGAGAAAAAGGAATAGCTTGAAAAACATGCAACAGATCGGTTATTGGTTTCTCCATGAGATGCACAGGATACTGTACTGCCTCTTCCTATGATATTCCTCGCCTTTATCAATTTTTGCAAGTAACGGGTACATCGCAGCTCTACCGAGACGTGATCCATACACAGCCAAAAGATGAAAAAGGGGTGAAGCGGGATATATTTTATTTCCCATACGGAGTTGTGATGTTCTGGGGATTTAACGATGAAGAAGAAAAAAATCTCCTTTCCTCCATCCGGAAATTTGAGAAGGAGCCCCTTGCAGATATCGAGATCGATGAATTCAGCTTTATTTATGGCGATAAGATGAAGATCGAAGAGGATGAGATCATCCTTCAAAAAAAAGATTCTCTAACCAAGCTCGCCATTTCCTATGCGATTGCTCAATCGATCAAACTCACCGTGTTCGAACAGACGATATCCCGCACCATCGAACACAGCAAACATTTGCCAAGAGAGCTTGCCTTAAGAGGGAAAATCCCTCTCTCTAGACGTGAGACATCCCGAAAAATGGGAGAGATCTTCCTGGAGAGAAACTACATCAATCTCAATACGGAGATTCTCGATACCCCTGAATTTTTCTGGGAGCATTCTGAGTTGGAACCTTTTTATCGGCGGATGATCCACTATCTCGACGTGAATAAAAGAGGAGAGCTTCTCAACCGCCGGCTCAATCTTCTTCATGAGCTCTTTCAGATCCTTGGCGATGAATTGAATCACCAGCAATCTTCCCGCCTGGAAATGACCATCATCATCCTCATCGTCATCGAGGTGGTCCTAGCAGTGCTGCGTGATATTTTCCACCTGATTTAAAGGGAAAATTAAACACCGAGAGCACCGAGATACACCGAGGCAAATCAATAGAAGTCAAAGAGCGAAGTTGTATGCAAAATCACTTGCAATGAACAGACTAACCCGGCTTGCAATGCCAAAGGGGTATTGGCTCGATGAATAATCCTTCCTCGGTGTAACTCGGTGCTCTCGGTGTTAATTAAGACGGTTCATACAACAATGCCGAGTATAATCGGTGTTAGAGATAAGCGCTTAAAGGACCGGCTGTCAGTTCCATTTGCTGGGATGCTCTCGCTGGGTTGGCGAGATAGTAGCCTCCCAGGATGCCGACAATGCTTGTCGTGAAGAGCATTTGGGCGGTCGTGGCGCCGATAGCGAGAAATCCGATCACATGCCCTGTCATTACAAAGAGCGCTGCGGCCAAGAGTATAAGCCCAATTGCTACGATGATCTTGCCAACCAGCTGTTTCATTTTTTCCCCTTTCTCTTTTTCTACCGGCTGGGGAGGAGGGGGAATGATTTGCAATTGGACGCGGTGGATAACTTCATTTGGTTGAGGAACTGCTGACATAGATGATCATTATCTTGGTTTAAGATAATATTCAGCAACATTAAGATTTTTTTTATAGATGTTTGATATGGATAGCTTCTGGCCCTTTTCGTCCTATGACGAGCTCATATTCGATCCTTTGGCCATCCCTGAATTCTTCTTCAGCATTATCAATATTTGTCGATTGGAAATAGATATCCCTTCCGCCTCCGTCCGGAGTGATGAATCCAAATCCTTTTTCTTTATTGAACCACTTGACCGTACCAGTAGCCATAACCCACCTCTATAAAGGTCATAAAACACAAAAGAACTTTGTTGCACAAATAGATTTTTTACCAAAGAGGTGGGGTAGCCCCGCAACCCCTAGGAAGAATAATTAACCACAGAGATAAGAAACCAGAGAGGCAGGGTGGCCCCGCACCCCAAAAAGAATACGATAAAATTTAATCGACTATCGGTTTGGAGAGGACTTCGGTTTCTCCTTCGCTCTTAGCGACAAGGATTGCGCAGCAGCTGTCGCTAAAGACATTGACCGTGGTGCGGCACATGTCGAGAAGCCTGTCGACCGCAACGAAAAGGCCGATCCCTTCAGGAGGAAGGCCGATCGTCCGGAGGATCACAATAATTGCCACTAGGCTGGCGGAGGGGATGCCGGCCACGCCGATCGAGGTGATGAGCGACATCAAGACTATGAGGAATTGGGTCGTAAAAGAGAGCTCAAGGCCATAGCTTTGGGCGACGAACATCGCTGCCACGCATTCATAGAGAGCCGATCCCGACATATTGATCGAAGTTCCGAGAGGGACCACAAGGCTGCAGATCTTGTTTGAGACGCCTGCCCGTTTTTCCACGCAATCGATCGTCACAGGAAGCGTTGCCGACGAAGAACTCGTCGAGAAGGCGGTCACGAGCGCAGGACTCATCGCTTGAAAATGTCGTAACGGTTTCACTTTTCCGATGTATTTGAGGAGAAGCGGCAATGCGATAAACATGAAGACAGCAAGGCCTAAAAGGGAGGTTAGCGAGAAAAGCGCTACGGAACGAAGAGATCCCACCCCGGTCGACATGAAAATTTTTGCCACGAGGCAAAAGACCCCAAGCGGGAGAAACTTCATGATGAGATGGGTCACTTGGATCATCGATTGGAATACACCCTGGAAAAAGGAATTGAGGGTCGTACGGTGTTGCCCATCGATCTTGGAAATGGCGTACCCGAATAAAATACTGAAAAAGATCAGCCCGAGCATCTGTCCTTGGGAAAATGCGCTAAAGATGTTCGATGGGACGATTTGTAGAATAACATTGATGAAGGTCTCGGCGCTATTATGGGAGAGCTGCTGTTGTAAATGGGTGAGCTGTTCTTGCTGGGCCTCTATTGGACCCATATAATAGGAGCCAGGATTGAAGAGATTGACAAAGAAGAGGCCGATCAAGATGGCGAGCAAACTCGTTCCGATGTAGAAGCTGAACATCTTCCCGCCCAATCTTCCAAAAGCCCCTTCGTTTCCAATTCTCGAAATGCCGGAAATAATGGAAGAGGAGACCAATGGGACGACAACCAGGGTCAAAGCATTCAAAAAGAGCGTGCCGAGGATATCGACAATCCCGTAGAAAGTGAATCCAAAAACCCCACCTTCTTTCCCTACCCACGATCCAAATGCGATCGCAAGTAGTATAGCGATAAATACAGTCCAAGGGCGCTTCTGCTTTTTTTTCATAGCCCTCTACTTTACAGGAATCGGCTGATCGGGAAAAGAGAATTTCATGCCAATCTGAATTTGATTTTTCTCAAACCACCCTTTTTTCACTTCCAAAGCGTATTTGGCCAGCTCTTGGCTTTTCGAAGTACCTTTGAGCGGGGCCATTTCATTGATTTGAAATAAAATTTGATTTTGATCAAAAAAACCGATTGATAGGGGAATTGTCGTATCTTTCATCCAGAAATACAAAATTTGAGGCTGCTCAAAGATAAATAACATCCCCTCATTCTCATCCAATGACTTCTGGCCTTGGAAGCCCTTTCGCCGGCTCCATTCGGTATCGGCTAGCTTCACTTGCAGGGTCTTCCCGCCCAGTTCGAGCTCCTCAGCAAAAGCAAGTAGAGAAATAAACAATAGCAAGTACTTCATGTTGTATATGTTCCATTTTCTATTAATTTTTGTATAGCAAGATTTTTTATAATTATTTTGGTTTTGGTTTAATTATTGTTTGTTTATTATGTGTTATAAATAAATAGGTGTTATTATGAATACAATAAGCATAGTTTTATCTTCACTTTCTTTGCTCTCTACGCCGATACTTGCAAATGGCGTGGCGGCGCCCAAGAATGTGCAGGTGCAGAATATTGTTCAAACCCAGATCGGGGGAGATTCGATAGCCCTTATCCGGGTGGCTTTTGACAATGGAGAATATGCTGAATTCCTAGATGAAATGGACAGATCTTTTCGGGATGCTAAAGATAACAAAAAACTAGAAGGGCTCATCGAAATGAGAGGCGCCTCTCTCCCAGAAATCGATCAAAAAAAGTGGGAGGAGCTCTCTTCTCAACTCGAAACTGAAAAAAACAAAGGGCTGCTCAAAGCGATTGGCGATGAAAATTCTCCCTTTGCCCAAAAAGTAAAAAGCGCTGCGACCGATTCCCTCTCGCCAGAAGAGAGAAACGCATTTCTTCTTCTCACTAAATTAAGGGCGATGGCGCCAGCGGCAGGAAAAAATAGCGACGAGAATCAGCTTATTGATTTTGACCTAGAATATGAATTCAAGATGCTTTCTCTTAACATCCCTCTCGTGAAAGGGCAGACAGCCGCGCCAGCTCTTCGCGAAAAGCAAACGGCTCTCAGGATGGAAAAGATGAAAAAGATGGCGGAAGCTGCCAAAACTTTTCAGGATGAATCATTGAAGAAAACGGTCTTATCCGCATCGAGCAAGCTCGATGAATACCTAGCTCAATCTTGGGACCGCGCCGATCTTCAAAAGCTTGCTAAAAATAAGAAGCAGGCCGCAAATCCAACAGAGGAAAAAGTCGCTTCGATCCTTATTTCCTACCAAGGAAAGTACTTCGATTTATCGAAAGACTTTTTGCAGAATCAGTAAAGAAGATTTGCCCAGGATAGGACTCGAACCTACATGCCTTGCGACACCAGAACCTAAATCTGGCGTGTCTACCAATTTCACCACCTGGGCAAAGGGAATGAGTCTACATTTTTCCAAACTTTCTTTCAATCGCCTCAAGTAGCAGTCGCTCTCCCTCTAGTTATCTAAAAATTTAATTATGTGTATTAAAGATAATTTTTTACATTTATTTTTTAATACTATTCGTGGTAAAATATATGTAAACTTATAAGGGAAAATTTCTATGTCAACAATTACTCTAAAACCAGCTAACGAAGGAAATACTTTATATGCCGTTGGTTCAGCAATAGTGGCTGTGGCTCCGATTGCCATTGGTGTCGCGATTCATAAAACCCACTCGATCGATCAATGGTATGGCGCTGCCGCAAGTTTAGCAATTACTAGCGTTGCTGCTGGCGCATTCTGCTGCTATCAAACATATCTTGTGACGAAGAGTAATTTTAATGGATTTATAAAAGATTGCAAATCGATAAAACGATTGGTTTGGGATGATCCAAACCCGAAATACAGATGGGGCGCGGTTGGCACAGCGATTGGTACTCTAGTTGCAGGTGTAGGAGCAATCAGCGTAGGACCCGCTTCTCTAGTAGCTATTCCTCTCTGTAGCGGGGCCGGGTATGTTGCCGCTGATGTAAAAAATGATCTCCTATATCTTCATGATAATGAAGATTCTGTTGTTGTTCCTTACTTATTTGATAAAGATTCCAAAACTAATCTGCCCAATAGTAGTCTGCTCAATAGACCTGCAGCTTCAGTTCCTTTGAGTGAAACATTAGCTTCAGCTACTTTAGGAGCACCTCCTCAATTTCTTGCTCCTTTGCAGTTTTCAGCAGCACCGCCTCCCCAATTAGCAGCTGCTTCTCAAGCAGGAATATTGTTGGACAGACATCTTCCTCAAGGTACTAGCATTAGGCTTTCAATAAGAAATCAAATATATAATTATCAAAATATGTGGAGTGCATTATATGCTTGTAAATATCCAGGAAGAGCTGCTGATTTTGTGAACATGACAGCTCAGCTAGCTTATGACTTTGTAAAGAGATTAGAAATTAGTAAGGCTAAACAGGATAGACCTAGACCAAATTGGGATGATCAACATCTCACTCCAGCGTTATATGAAATTTTAGCGCAGCTATTTGCTTCGGACACAACTTTAAAAACTGAATTTAGAAGTAAATCGGATCAGGCCTTGAATACATATGCTACATTTATTAACGCTAATCGTGGAATAAAGAATATGGGAAGTCTTCTCATTTCGATTCGTAATATTATCCATGGTCAAACTGATAATGGCTTGATCTATGAACTTATCAAATCACTTGCACCTGCAGCCCCAGCCTAATTTCGATTGGGTGAGAGGGGCTCGAAGACAGGGTGAGCGCTAAAGCCGAGTTCTCGCACCGCAAATATGAGCTTCGAGACTGGCTCCCACGGCGCCTGCTTGTCAATGTGTAGAAGAATCTCCGTCTTAGATTTATCTTGAGGAAGCGCCCCGATTTTGTACTGACGGGCTAATTCCTCTTGGATCGCCATAAGACTTTCCATCGGATATTCTTGAAATTCTGTAAGCCATTTATAAGCGCCTGTTGCTGAGATGCTTAAATTGACTTGGCTCGTCTCTTGCTTCGCGCGGATGGCGGCTGCGCTCGGTTCCGGCTTTAGCTCGACCAGACTCACCTCAGAGTCGAAAAGGGAGGCCCTTGAAATGGCAAGCGTCGCGAAAAGTGCGAGCATCAAAAAGAGGAAGTCGATCATCGGGGCAAAATTGAAGTTGTGGTTCGGCTTCAACTCTTCATGGGGAATTAGGTCCAAAACTACCTCCTAGCGGATGAGAGCGCTTAAATTCACCGCTTCAGTCTCAACTTGACTCAACGTATTCACAATCCGGTATTTCAGGGTCGTGTGGAAAATCATCGAAAGGATGGCGACGATCAGCCCCATCACAGTTGTCCCGACTGCAATCCCGAGTCCATCGAAGAGCGCATTGATACTTTCAATGGAGCGGTTCACATCGTAGAAAGCATAAAACATCCCGATCACCGTCCCTAACAGGCCGAGCATCGGGGCGATGATCACGATATCATTGAGGAGAGATAGCCTTTGCCAAAAAGGGGTTGAGGCCCGCTTCCCTTCCGATTTCATCGAGTCGATCATCACTTGGGGACCTAGCTTTCGGGTAGTCAGGCCCGTTGCGATGAGAGATGCGAGGAGATTCCCCTGGCCATTGCAAAGATTTTTTGCCTGATCGTACTGCTCGGTGGCGAGGAGGGATTTCAGCTCATTGCGGAAAGAGGCTGGCATGATATCTTTGGCCCGGAAAGTGGCTAGGCTATAGAGCCAAATGATCATGGAACTGAGCGACATCGCGATCAGCAGCGAGTAGATGAGGGGAGCTGATGAAAAAACTTTTTTTAAGTCGAGAAGCTGCCCTTTTGCTTTAGACGTCTCGAGAACGACAGTTGTTTGAGGGGCCTCCTCATCTGCATGCAATAGCGGTTGCAGGGGAGCCAAACTCAAGAACAAAATAATTAGAAATCGCATGGGTGCCTCCATATGGACCAGATGGAATTAAACATAGCAATTCGGTTATAATCGTTTCAATGAAAACAGCAAAAGATCTTAGGATTCCTTTTACTTGGGAAGATCGGCGGCCGGTTCTTCTGGATCGATTTTTTTATATCCCCAAATCGTATGATAAACACGATTCTTGGGGAAAGTTTAATTGGAACGATCCTCAAATCTTTGGGAATGATAATCCTGTCTATATCGAGTATTGCAGCGGCAATGGGCAGTGGATCGGGGAAAGGGCGAAACAAACCAAAGAGATCAACTGGGTCGCAGTGGAAAAACGGTTTGATAGGGCGCGGAAAATTTGGTTGAAACTGCATCGAGAGTCGATCCCCAATCTTTACGTCGTGTGCGGCGATGCGCTGAGCTTCACTCGCTATTACTGCGGGGCCTCCTCCGTTTCAGAGATCTTTGTCAATTTTCCCGATCCGTGGCCGAAGCTTCGCCATGCAAAGCACCGGCTTGTCCGGGCCGAATTTCTTGAGGAAGTAAAACGGATTGTCCATGTAGGAGGAAAGGGGACTTTCGTCACCGATGATCCTCCCTATGCGAAACTGATGTTGGAGGAAATCAGAAGAGTGGCAGCTTGGAAGCCGCTTCTCCCAGAGCCCCATTTTACCACGGAGTGGGGAGATTATGGCCGCTCCTTTTTTGCTAATCTCTGGAAAGAGAAGGGAAGGACGATCCACTACATCCTTTATGAGAGGGAAGCATGATTTTCGATTTTCGTCCCCATTCCGATCTCAATTGGGATTGGGATGGAGAAAAATTTTGGGAATTTCAACTCGGGTTGAATGAACCTTATTTTCCTTTGGAAGATGAGCTTCGGTTCCAGGCGCTCTCTCTCGGATTAAAAAAATTTTCCGAAGAGATTTGGCCCAAAGCGGAAGAGGGGAGAGCGATCCTCTATCGAGGTTCTGCCGATTTCAGCCGCTACTTCCTTTGGACCGATAAACAGGAGGCTAATTTCGCTTCTTGGAAAGAGGGGAGAGCCTCCTCAACGGATGAGCATCTCAAGAGGCTCTTTTGCGCCGAGGCTTTTGTCTCCTATTTTCAGATGCTCGCGCACCGTCTTCCCGATGAATTGACTCTCACGCTCCATCTGGAAGCGGACCATCATGCAACGCTTGCAGAAAAATATCATCTTCTCTCGCGGGAAAGATTTGAACATTTCGATCTGGAGATTACGGGGCTGCCCAGCTCAGAGGGGGCTAAACTCGGAATTTGCCTTCCGGAAGATGGCTCGGAAGAACTGTTGGCTCGCGTTGATCAATTGCTGCTGAAATTTCCATTCCCTTTAAAGGTAATTCCAGAGGCTCACCTGACAGAGAGTTGGGATGGACTCGACTTGATCTATGTATTTGCCTCTTCGTTGAGCGTTCGCGGAAAAAGGAAATTGATTGGATTTTGTGCAGCGGGTGGAACAGTGGTTGTCGAGGGTGGGAGATTGGACCTCCCTAATGAAATCGGGGCAGAGGGATTTGAACCCCCGACCTACTGGTCCCAAACCAGTCGCGCTA
>CAYZHU010000020.1:10375-16887 GCA_964477585.1 uncultured bacterium | reverse complement strand
CATCAACAGGAACCAAGTTTCTGATCGGCAGTACATTGCAGGCAAAAGATAAAGAGAAATTTGAAGGAAAGGAATATCCCGTTTATCGCGTTCCCGTATCTTCAGCTTCTCACCCTTTCTTCACGAAAGCGACTCAGTTCATGGATACTGAAGGCCGCGTAGATAAATTCACGAAGAAATATCAGCGTAAAACTGTCCAAGAAAAAGAAACGCGGGAAAAACAAGAAGAGGCAAAAAAGGCAAAAGTTAAGGCTACGAAGAAGAAGTGAAAGAAAAGGTTCAGCGGCTTTTAAATCGGCTGCAAGAAATTGAAGGTTTGCTGGGCCTGCCTGAAACGCTTTCCAATTTGGAGCGTTATCGTCAACTTACGCAAGAGCATTCTCAGCTTCTAGAATTGAAAGAGGCGAACGATCGATTGCAATCGATTGGGAAGCAGCTTGAGGAGAATCGGACTCTTATTCCAACGGAACAAGATCCCGAGATGATCCAGCTTTTGAGAGACGAGATCAGCCGCCTCGAAAACGACGAGTTAGAAGTTCAAAAACAGATCGAGACGCTCCTCGTCCCTCCCGATCCTCGCGACAGCCGGCCCATTATTATAGAGCTGAGAGCAGGCACTGGTGGAGATGAAGCAGCCCTCTTTGTCGGCGATTGCGTCCGGATGTATCATTATTACGCCACCAAGAAAAAATGGAAATATGAAGTGCTCTCTACTTCTCCTTCAGAAATTGGAGGATTCAAAGAGTACATCATGTCGATATCGGGACAAAATGTGTTCCGGTTGATGCAGTATGAGGCGGGGACTCACCGGGTGCAGCGAGTTCCCGATACCGAAACGCAAGGGAGAGTCCACACTTCGGCTATCACTGTGGCTGTTTTGATGGAGCCTGGGGAAGAGGAGGAGCTGGAGATCGATGAAAAGGATCTTCAGATCGATACCTACCGCGCCTCTGGGGCTGGGGGTCAGCACGTCAACAGGACCGATTCCGCTGTCCGGATTACCCACATCCCGACTGGGACAGTCGTCGCCTGCCAAGAGGAGAGGAGCCAGCACAAAAATAAAGAAAAGGCGATGCGCCTTTTGAAAACCCGCATTGCCGATGCAATGAAGCGGAAGGCTCACGAAGAGATGTCGGCCATCCGTTCAGCCCAGGTGGGTTCGGGGGATCGTTCCGAGCGGATCCGCACCTACAATTTCCCTCAAAACCGGGTCACGGACCATAGGATCGATTTGACCCTCTACAAGCTCGATCGGGTCATGGAAGGGGACCTGGATGATTTAACGATCCCCCTCGTCAATTATTTCTATCAGGAAAAATTGAGTACATGAACCTAGCGGATAGATTCATATGAAAACAATCGGGGAAATCCTAAAGCTCTCCGCGGCGCATCTTTTGGAGAAAGGGGTGCCCCATCCTAGGAGATCCTCTGAGGAGCTGCTCGCCCATCTCTTGAAGATGAAGCGGCTCGATCTTTATATGCAATTTGACCGTCCGCTGGATGAGAAAGAACTGTCTCAATTCCGGGAGATGGTCAAGAGAAGGGTGAAAAGAGAGCCTGTAGAGTATATTACAGGCGAGTTGGAATTTTATGGCTGCTCGATCCGGGTAGACCGGAGGGTATTGGTCCCTCGCCAAGCAAGCGAAATTTTAGTCGATCACGTTGTGAAACGGATCGGAGGAAAAGGGGTCCTTTGGGATATTTGCACAGGGTCGGGGTGTTTGGGGATTGCAATCAAAAAGGCGCTTCCTGACTTGACCGTGGTCCTATCTGACCTATCGAAAGACGCTTTGGAAGTCGCTAAAGAGAATGCGAAGAGGAATGGGGTCGATGTGGAGATTTTAGAGGGGGACCTCTTGGCTCCATTCGAAGGGAGGAAGGCCGATTATGTCGTCTCGAATCCCCCCTATGTCGCCCAGGAGGAAATGGATAGCTTAGAGCCAGATGTATTGGATTTTGAGCCGAAAATGGCCTTGCTTGGGGGAACCCTCTTTTATGAGCGCTTTGCTGAGGATTTGCCTCGATTTTTGAACCCCCAGGGGAAAGTATTTTTTGAGATAGGAGCCTGGCAGGGAGAGGCAATGAAGAAAATTTTTGCTGAGGGGGCTTGGGGGCAAAGGGAGCTTTTGGCCGATTGGGCTGGAAGGGATCGCTTCTTTTTCCTTGAAAAACTGAAGAGTGTATAGTACCCTATTTGGTTATTATGTTTGGCGCTCTAACTGAAAAGTTTCAAAATTTGTTTTCGAGCTTGAGAGGGCATAAAACCCTTACGGATGAGAACATTTCCGAAGCAGTCCGGCACGTCCGCTTGGCCCTGCTCGATGCAGATGTGAACTATACAGTTGTCAGCAACTTCGTAAAACGGGTGAAAGAAAAAGCAGTTGGCGATGCGGTGATCAAATCGGTCAGCCCAGGCCAGCAGTTTACGAAGGTTGTCCATGATGAATTGATCGCGCTGATGGGGACAGATGAAGCCCCTCTCGATTTAAACGGGAAGCTTTCGATCATCATGTTATGCGGACTGCAAGGTTCTGGAAAGACCACTACCTGTGCAAAGTTAGCCGCCTACATTGGAAAGAATGAAAAACAGAAGAAAGTGCTCCTGGCAGCCTGCGACTTGCAAAGGCCCGCTGCGGTAGATCAGCTGAAGAAGTTGGGAAGCGACATAGGCGCCGCTGTATTTTCCCTAGAAGGGGAAAAAAGTCCGGTGAAGGTCGCAAAGAAGGCGATGGAAAAAGCCTCTCTAGAGGGGTTTGATGTCTTGATCGTCGATACGGCGGGAAGACTCCATGTCGATGAAGAGCTCATGAAAGAGCTCGAAGAGATGAAGAAAATCCTTCAGCCGAGAGAGACCCTTTTTGTAGCGAACGCGACGACGGGGCAAGATGCTGTCCGGACTGCGACCGAATTTGATAAACGGGTTCAGATTACGGGGACGATTTTGACGATGCTGGACGGGAATGCTCGGGCTGGCGCTGCGATTTCGATCCGAGAGGTGACTAGTAAGCCGCTCAAATTTGAAGGGGTAGGGGAAAAGATTGGAGACTTGCAGATTTTCAATCCCCGCTCCATGGCAGACCGGATCCTCGGCATGGGAGATGTGATCAACCTGGTCAAAAAGGCGCAGGAAAATTACAGCGAGTCGGAGAGCCTCGAGCTCGAAAAGAAACTACGGAAGGCGAGTTTCACCTATGAAGACTACCTGAAGCAGATGGGTATGGTGAAAAAGATGGGCTCTTTCAAGAGCTTATTGAAGATGCTGCCAGGATTTGGATCGCTCGGAGAAATGGAATTCTCTGATACCGAATTTGTTAAAATGGAAGCGATGATCCTATCGATGACCTCTGATGAGAGGAGCGAGAAAGAAGAACTGAGCATCAGCCGTCGGAAAAGGATAGCGAAAGGGAGCGGCGTCTCCTTAGATGAAATCAACCGTAAGGTGAAAGACTTTAAGCGAGTGAAGCAACTATTTAAGAATATGCCCGATATGAAATCCCAGGTAAAGAAAATGGGGCTATCGGATTTAAATGAACTTAAGAAACAATTCGAAGGTAAAAAATGGCATTAGTCATACGTATGAGACAGCAAGGGGCCAACAGCCGGCAGAGATTCCGTCTTGTTGTCACCAATTCCCGCAATCCTCGCGACGGAAAATATGTCGAGATGGTTGGTTGGTATAACCCTTTTGGAGAGACAGACAAGAACTATTTTATCGATATTCCTCGAGTCCAATATTGGATTGGGCAAGGTGCGCAAATTAGCGACCGAGTCAAATCTTTGGTGGCTCGAATGGCTCCTGAAGTCGTCAAGGAAATGAAAGCGAAAAAAGTAGCCAAAGTCGTGAAGAAAAGGGAGAAACGGAAGAAGAAGAAATAATGGAAATCGACATCTTGTCGCTCTTTCCCGAATATTTTCGGGGTCCCTTTGATGTGAGCATGCTCATGCGGGCCCGTGAAAATGGGCTTCTCGAGATTCGACATACCGATATTCGAGATTTTGCTGAGAATAAACATGGAAGAGTCGACGAGCGCCCCTTTGGCGGGGGACCCGGGATGGTCCTTTGTCCAGGGCCTGTGGCAAGGGCGATCCGAAGCGTAAGGAAACCCAATTCCCACGTGATCTATCTATCGCCGCAAGGGAGCCTGCTCCAAGCAGCGAAATGCCAGCAGTTGGCTAAGAAGGAGCATCTGATCCTCCTCTGCGGCCATTATGAAGGGGTCGATGAGCGGGTGTTGATGAAAGAGATCGATGAAGAGATCAGCATTGGCGACTATGTGTTGACCAATGGGTGCGCTCCTGCGATTGTCCTCGTGGACGCGGTGGCGCGGTTTATTCCTGGAGTGATTGGGCATCCCGACGCTGTTTGGGAGGATTCATTCCAAAATGGGATTTTTGATGCTCCCCATTACACGAGGCCTGAGGTGTTCGAAGGGATAGAAGTCCCGGCTGTGCTGAAAGAGGGACACCACGCAAAGATAGCAGCATGGCGAAAAGAAGAAGCAATGAAAAAAACACATCGGGTAAGACCCGATTTAGTAACCTGAACTTGGTTAGGAGAAAAGCTGTGAGCCGCTCACAAATACTCGAAAATCTTGAAGCACAATATTTGAAAAAAGAAGTACCTGTATTCAACATCGGGGACACCGTACGCGTCAATACGCGCATCATCGAAGGGGAAAAAGAACGTCTCCAAGCGTTTACCGGTACGGTAATTGCGAAGAAGGGGAGTGGCCTTTCTGAAACTTTTACGATTTACCGGAACGCCTATGGTTCGAACATGGACCGGGTTTTCCTTCTACATAGCCCTAGAATTGCGGGCATTGAAGTGATCCGCCCAGGTAAAGTCCGAAGAGCTAAGCTCTATTATCTCCGCGGCCGTTCAGGCAAGGCTGCCAAAGTCCGCGAGCAATATCTCGCTGAAGAAGGCACAGCCGCTCCGCAGCAAGGGTCAGCTGCTCCCGCAGAGAAGCCTTGAAGAATCGGTCCCTAAAAGTAATGATAGATCAGTTCTTCATTCTTTTGGGGACCTAGAATTCTCCAGTTAAAAAAGATCCCTTTTGGTTCAAAAAAAATGTGTCCTAGATAGGTATCATCTCCGCACAGATGGGGATCGACCGACTCCAAACCTCCAGCTTCATTAGAAGTGAAGTGAAAGAGAAACACAGGATGGTTCATCCCATATCGGAGATGCTCTAAAGTGATCAAAGAAGCTTTTAGATCCAGTGTCCACCGAAAAGAATTGCTAAAGGCGGTATGGGGCACCGAATCGAAAAACCAAAATCCCCTCTCCTGAAAGATCAATGTGTGTGGGTGGGAAGAAATTGCTGTAACGTCGGCCTTGCCCGATTTGAAAAGAACTTCTCCTTGTTTTGATTTCGTCGTGCAGGAAAGTTGTTTTACCTGCGATAGCCTCTCCCAAAAAATCAGCAACTGCTCGGATCGGTCCCTCTCCCTCTTTCCCTCATCTTTTGCGCTCATCCTTGGTTTATGGATCAAACAGTACTGTTTCTTCTCCGAAGGAGATAAAAGCGTATAAGCCTTTTTTAGCAGCGATTCAAGTTCTTGTCGTAATGAATAGGCGGGGTTCAATTGGTAGACCCTCGTTTTTCCCTGGTACGAGCTTTGGACGATCCCTCCTTTTTCCAGTCTCAAGAGAGCTTTTTGAATAGGCGTAAGGGGGATTCGGAGTTGGTTTTCAATTTGTTTCCCATATCCGCTCTCATTCACAAAGAGAAAGAGGAGGATCCTCTCCACATTCCTGTTTCCAAATAGAGCCTGAAGCATAAATAAACCACTTGTTAGGTCATATAATTTATAGAAATTCGTCATTTCTGTCGATGAGGTTGAGTTAATTAAACTACTTTATAGTTTATTGATCTGTCTTGCGATCTTGTTTTTCGGTAACGAGTCGACCATACTTCTGGGTTAAATAGACCAAAAGGAGGGTTTATGTTAGTCCAGTTTCGTTATCCAGTGATGAACGGTAAATTCAGCGCGCCGATTGAGGTTTGCAAAGGCGAAGCTTTGCATTCGATCAAGGCGAAGATTTTTGCTGCTTACTGTTGCACGTGGCGACATGCGCCGAACAACATGACATGGAGGGACGCTTCTAAATGTATCACTCTTTGGAAGGAGATAAAGCCTTCAGTCTACGACGATCTTTATGCAATTATAGAAGATGCAGTTGAGGAGCAAATAGACACGGAAGAGAAATTCCGCACCGCATTGAAAACAGTTCAATTTTTTAATGTCTCATTCCGAGCTCTCTCTCAGCAAGGGATCCAATCAAGACTCTAAACATTTTCAGGAGGGGGAATAGATCCCCCTTTCAGGCATTGGCATTTCTATTTTGACCTATCAATGTTTTTTGAAAAATGGTACCATGCCGCGGCAAAAAATATCCTATTTAAGGAGATGAATCATGGCCGTATCATTGGGAATTGCCGCAACAGCCCAAAAATTTATACCCACCCTTTTTAATAGCCCAGGACACTTTCCGTTAAGCGGGCCTG
>CAYZHU010000020.1:3426-10365 GCA_964477585.1 uncultured bacterium | reverse complement strand
TTCCGATCTGCACCTTTTTTTTCCTGACCTGCAATTAGAAATAACTGATAGAAATGGGGGCTCCGCAGAAATTCGAGAAAGCCGTTCTAGTACGTTATTGAGCCGTCACTTCATAGAAATCAATTCACCGATGCCAGAAGGATTTATGGACATGCTCGAAACTGAGGCTCTAGCTATAGCTCAGGCAGATGCGCAAGCCGTTGTAGAAACAGTGCAGCTACCTATGGACCCAATTGTTAGGATAAAACAATTAGTAGAGCAAAGGGGACTAAACAATGTAGACATGGCTTGGGCAGATAGGCGCATGGCTCGGAGAGACATACATCAAGAGATTAAGGCGGCTATTCAAGCGGCAAATCTATTTTCGAATTAATCGCAGGGAATCAACACTATTGGCATAGTGGATTGTTGCATCACTCTAAAACAATTTAAGCTTGTGAATATGAACGGCTTATTTTATACCGAGAGATCAAGAAAAAAACTTCCTCGGTGTTTCTCGGTGCTCTCGGTGTTTAATTTTTAGTATTTTAGTATGAGCTGAGTTATGCATACCACTGGCACTGAGGAAGGAAATTTTATCTATCTCTCTTTTGACATTGAGAGATAATCGTCTGTCGAATAAAATATCTGACGTTCACCAGGGGTGCCCCTTTTGGGGCTGAGATAACGTGGCAGCATGTTTATCCCTCATTACCTGAACTAGGTTATGCTAGCGTAGGGAG
Source organism: uncultured bacterium (assembly GCA_964477585.1). Taxonomy (GTDB): domain Bacteria; phylum Chlamydiota; class Chlamydiia; order Chlamydiales; family SM23-39; genus CAYZHU01. The sequence continues at coordinate 9,643 of CAYZHU010000020.1, read as the reverse complement.
TGTGTAATGTTTCTGTCCTCTCATGGTGAACATGAAAAAATCATGGAGGAATTCTTATGGTAAAAGTATCCAATCAACCAAATCCAAGCCCATGCCCTGTCATGCGTACAGCGGCAGTGGTCAAGGGCGCCTGTTTAGCAGCAGCACAAAAAGTTGCACAAGTCTTGCAGGATGGCGCAACTTTAAGAAATGCAATGAGAAAATTGGGTCCAGATGAATATTGTCAACTGGAGCGGTGCATACGGAATCAACCGTATGACCCCAATAAGCATAAAGGTTGTGTCGAGTGGGTCATTCTTACGTTAGATCCACGGAGCGGTCCCCCCGATTAATCCCAAAGATGCCGCACGATTTCTTCGAAATCGGCGGGATGGGCGAGAGGGGAAGCCCCTCTCGCGCTCTCCCCAGAAACGGACACACTTTCTAGAAATCTACGCGGGCGTTGATGGTGAGGCCGTGGATGTGGAGGTCGCCAGCCGGATCTACATAGCCAACTGGGTTGTCTTGGAGCGAAGCTACCGTCTGCCTTAACATGTTTTGGGCCCAGAAAAGGGCAAAATCATATTCTGCAGAGAACTGAAGATGTATCCGCTGGCAGAAAAAATAGCTTCCCCAACCAATGCCTGCCCCCATTTCCGTAATCGAACGGAGACAGCCGTAGTGGTTCAATGTTCCATGAATGGGCGCTGCTGCCGCGCTGCTAAAAGTAGAGTCGGTCTCAGAATGGGAAAGCTTGGTGTAGCGGGTGTAGAGAAGGCTAAATCCCAACGATCCTTTGATGTGGATGCCATGGGGGAGAAGCCAGTGGGAATCGGCGCCAGCTGTAGGGCCAATCGACCAACATTGCGACAGATTGAAGGATGTCGCAGGCGGCGAAGAGAGATTGAGCGCGTCATAAGCGTCAATCCGGTACATTTGCCGAATCCAAAGAGAGCGGAGGCCAACCGACGGCTGCACGGTAAAATGCTGCCCTTCATAAAATGGGCGGCACATCGTCACATCGAGCATGTCGAGATGGAATTTCCAATGGGTATGGATGGCAGCGGCTTGCGGCTGGGCTGTTGAGGAAAGGGTATTGAACCAATCGTTCGGGACCCAAACTCGATCCCCAGGAGCCAGGGAGGCTGGCACGGGATTGCTCAAGTGGCGGGTATTTTGATGCAGCCATGTATATTCAGAGAGAATGTACCAATTGTCGAGGCCTGATTCGAGACCGATTCCGATTTTAAATCCAGGTTTGTAATCGAAATCGGGATATTCTGTTACAGCTTCAGCGGCGGGAACAGCGCCAGAGGAAAGAAAAGCGGCTGAGCGGGCTGCATCCATGTAGTCTTGATTCGCATGCCAATAGATAAACGATCCCGTCGTAAAAAAATCCCATCCGCATGCCAATTCAACGCCGCCAGGCGCATTGTAGCCAGCGGGAAAACAGTCGGGAAGTCCGTAGTCAGGCCAAGGAGGGTTTTGCCCATCAGCAAATAGAAGGGAAGAAGAGGTTAATAAAATAGCAAGTCGTTTACCCATTTGAACCTAAAAGTTTAAGCAAAGATCGACTGTCAATCCTTGCAGATATAAATTTCCAGCGCCGTTGGCATAGCCAACAAAATTGTTTTCCAAGGATCCTACGGTTTGCCTCATCATGTTGTGATTCCAGAGGATCATAAAATCGTAGCGTGCAGAAAAATCGACATGGATCCGATTTTCAGCGAAATAAGACCCCCATCCTACCCCTAATCCAAATTCCGACGTGGGGCGCAAACATCCAAAAGTTGCCAGCGATCCTGCGGTTGCAGCTGCTTGACCAAAGCCTTGGTCATTTTCGCTGTGAGAGAGCTTAGTATACCTCGTATACAGAAGGGAAAACTTCGTGTATCCTTCTACGCGCGCGCCCCACTTATAAAGACTATGTGCTCCAATCCCTACTTGGGGGCCAATCGACCACGATTGGGAGCGATTTGTCGAAACCACAGGCTCTGCTTCAGGAGCGTTCGCAAGGACCGCTTCAATTTCATAGGTCTGTCTAATCCAGATGCTTCTAAATCCGCCATGATGGTAGAGGATCCCTCTATCATCTCCATAAAATGGGTTTGTAAAGATAAGATCGATTTGATCGTAGTGCAGCTTCCATTCATTTTCGATTTGTAGCGCTTGCGAAGGAGTTGTTGTAGAAAGGGTGTTGAACCAATCATTTGGCACATAGATCTTTTGACCGGTAGTAAAAGTGTCGGGGAACGATCCGGTTGAATGGCGAGTCTGATGATGGTACCAAGTATACTGCGCTAAGATCGTCCAATAATCGAATCCAGAATCTAGCCCGAGTCCTACTTTAAATCCCGGCTGATACTTAAAATCGGGAAGGACAGTCGCAGCATTTGCTGCAGGGGTGGCTCCTGTGGGACTAAATTGAGCAGTTCTTGCAACTTCCATGTATTCTTGGCTTGCTTTCCAATAGATCGCGCTGCCAGTTGCAAAAAGATCCCATCCATTGCAAAGTTCAACATTTGCGGGTGCGTTATAAATTCCCGGATAACAATCGGGCATCTCCTGATGAGGTCGATAGGATTCGGCAACGAGAGTGGAAACTGTAAGCAGAGCAAGTATTTTTTTCATTGCAAGGAAACATAATCCTCTTTCATTTTTTTGACAAGATTTTTGCTTTCTCATAGATTCATTTCATGAAAGTTGCGGAACGGAAACGGCTAGAGAAGATTTCGATACATGAAAAACGGTTGAAAGGATTAGGTTTTCAACTCATTGCAGGCATTGACGAAGCGGGAAGAGGGCCTCTTGCCGGCCCTGTTGTGGCAGCCGCCTGCATTTTGCCTGAAAGAGCGCTATTCGAAAACCTGAATGATAGCAAGCAGCTCACTCCTGAAGAGAGGGCAGTCCTATTTGAGAAAATCATCTCATTTCCCAATCTCATTTTTGGGATCGGTATTTCCGATGTTGCGGCCATCGATCAGATGAATATTCTCCGGGCGACGCTTGCAGCGATGAAAAAAGCAGTCGATATGTTAGCGGTAAAACCCGATTATCTCCTCGTCGATGGGAATCAATTGCCTTCTATCGATATTCAGAAGGAGTATCTAATTGAAGGCGATGCTAAATCAGTTTCGATAGCTGCCGCATCGATCATCGCCAAAGTAACGCGCGACAGGATGATGGTGGAGCTAGATTCTAGCTGGCCTCAATATGGATTTGCTCAGCACAAAGGGTATGCGACGGAGCAGCATCGAGAGGCGATCCAAAAATATGGACCGTGCCCCATCCATCGAAAGTCGTTCGACCCAGTCAAATCGATGCTCGGAAATAAACAGATCGATTTTCTTGACTAACATAGGAAATTGGCTTAATATGCTGCAGAAAGGCTTTTTGTATGCTCAGCAGCATGACGGGTTTTGGTAGGTCCGTCTTCGATGCTCCCTTCGGGAGATTGATTGTCGAGATCCAATCGATCAATCGAAAATTTTTGGAAGTTTTTGTCAGCATGCCTAGGGAATTAGGCCGTTTCGAACATGAGGTTCGGAAATGGGTGGGCGAGGCAATTTTACGGGGCGGCGTCTCGGTAAGAATTTATCTGGTCCCTAGTGCGGAGGCGATGGAAGGGATGGTCCCCGGTATCGAGCTCCTCCGAGGGATGAAGTATGGATGGGAAAAACTGGCCCAGCAGCTCGGCTATGATCCAAAACAGATCGATCTCCCATTTTTAGCTTCTCAATTGCCGGAACAATCAAAAGTGGAGCTGGCAAAAGAGGAAGATCTGCCCCATTTGCATCGATGCATCGATGAAGCGCTCCAAAATTTACTCAAGATGAAAAAAACAGAAGGGAAAGCGCTTGCGAAGGACTTGAGCGACCGGTTGAAAAGGCTGCTTCACTTGCTGGACGAGGTGGAGGCGCTCTCGCCCGATGCGGCAAAACGGATGAGAGAGAAGCTGCTGGAGAAAATGAATGAAGTCTTGACGCCAGGGGTTGAGCTTGAGGAGAGGTTGTTCCGGGAGATTGCCCTTTTTGCTGAACGGGTCGATATTTCAGAAGAGATCACACGCTTAAGATCCCATTTTGATCAATTTAAAGGATTATTATCTCCGAAAGAGGGGTCGATTGGGAGAAAAATGGATTTTCTCCTCCAAGAGATGGGAAGGGAAATCAATACGATCGGCTCCAAATCAGCCGAGTCGAAAATCGCTCACATCGTTGTCGAAATGAAGAGCGAGCTTGAGAAAATGAGAGAACAAATTCAGAATATAGAATGAGCCACCATCTTCATTTAGGCGGATTGAAAAAAGGCCTTTTATTTGTGATTAGCGCTCCAGCTGGGACGGGAAAGACAACCTTGGTCCGGATGCTCAAAGAAGAGTTTTCTTGTATTGAGGAAAGTGTTTCTTTCACAACCCGAAAGCCCCGGCCGAATGAAGTGGAGGGGAGAGATTACCATTTCATCAGCCGCGAAGAGTTTGAAAAAAAGATCCGGGAAAACGAATTTTTGGAATATGCAGAAGTGTTTGGGAATTTCTATGGAACTTCCAAGAAATTTGTTGAGGCTCGAGAGAAAAAGGGGAAGCACGTCATCTTGGTGATCGATACGCAAGGAGCGATGCAATTAAAAGGAAAATTAGAAGCGGTTTTCATATTCATCAGCCCTCCTAATTTCGATGAGCTGAAAACGCGTCTCATTTCCCGAAAATCAGAGACGGAGGAGGCGATAGCGCACCGTCTTTCCTGGGCAGAGAAAGAAATGGCTCTCTCTAAAAAATATGATTATCATATAGTAAATGACCATTTGAAAACGGCGTATGAAGTTCTTAGGTCGATTTTAATCGCCGAAGAGCATAAAAATCGTTGAAATAAACTCCCGTTTTCCCGATTCTACTAGTGTTAAAAAAGGAAGTTATGGATTCGTTAACAACTGAAGTGTTGAGAAAGAAATTTAAGAACAATTTTGATCTTTGCAATTTTTCAATCAACATCGCCCGCAATATTCTTCAAAGTGGAACGCAAGCCACTTTGGGAGAGATTTTAGAAGCGATCGAGGAGAGAGCAGAGGAAGAAAACGGGTAAAACCTTGAGCCGTAAAAAAATCCTCATCACCTCTGCATTGCCCTATGCGAATGGCCCTCTCCATTTTGGCCATATAGCCGGGGCGTATCTGCCTGGGGATTGCTACGCGAGATTTGAGCGGCTAAAAGGGAATGATGTTCTCTATATTTGCGGATCGGATGAGTATGGGGTGGCGATCACCTTGAGCGCTGAAATCGCCCACCGGACCCCGAAAGAGCATGTCGACCATTTCCACGAGGTCAATAAGTCTTTTTTTAATCTATTGGAATTCTCCTTTGACCATTACAGCCGAACGACTTGGCCGGGACATGTCCCGACAACCCAATCTTTCTTTGAAGCGCTTCAAGCAAAAGGTCTGATCGAGGAAAAGACTGAAAATCATCTCTATTCGGAGCAGGAAAAGCGTTTTTTAGCCGATCGGTATGTAGTGGGAACCTGCCCGAAATGCGGCTATGAAGAGGCGAGAGGGGATGAGTGTCAGCGTTGTGCGAGTTCCTACGAAGCGACCGATCTGAAAAATCCGAGATCTAAGCTCACAGGGTCTGCACTAGTCTTAAAACCAAGCATGCATCTCTATCTCCGGTTTGATCAATTCAAAGACCGGCTCGCAGCTTGGATCCGAGAGAAGAAATGGAAAGAGAATGTAGTGAACTTCGCGATGCATTACATCGATGATTTAAAACCCCGGGCGATCACCCGCGATTCGAGTTGGGGCGTGCCCGTTCCAAGCCATCCTGGAAAAGTCTTTTACGTTTGGTTCGACGCGCCGATTGGATATATTTCCGCTACCAAAGAGTGGGCGGAGAAAAAGGGAGATCCTGCCCTCTGGGAGAAATATTGGTTAGATCCAAAGACAAAACTGGTTCAGTTCATAGGCAAAGACAATATTCCGTTCCATGCAGTTTTTTTCCCAGCTATGCTTCTCGGGCAAAATCTTCAGTATAAACTTCCCGATGAAATACCGGCGAATGAGTTTTTTCTACTAGAGGGGCGTCAATTTTCAAAATCGGATGGCTGGTATATCGATCTACAAGACTTTTTTACTCGCTACACGCCCGATCAAGCCCGTTATGCGATTGCAGCCAATGCGCCCGAGACTGCCGATTCGGAGTTTAGTTGGAAAGATTTTCAAGTGAAATGCAATGCGGAGCTGCTCG
>CAYZHU010000020.1:0-3416 GCA_964477585.1 uncultured bacterium | reverse complement strand
CCCGGAGTCTACTTCGCACGCGAATCCAGAGACCTGCATCGCGTCGCTGCTAGGTACATGTGGGAATTTAGTCAATCGGCGGTTAGTCTTCGCAAAGCAACACTGCAAATCGAGGGTTCCCGAGAGAAAAGGGGCCCATGTAGTAGAAGATGAGTTTTTGCAGAACATGTCAAAGCTCATGGAAATGGTGGAGCAGTGTTTCGAACAGTTCCATCTCCGGAAGGCGTGCCAGGTTATCATGGAGTTAGCGCAACTGGGGAATGTCTATTTCGATGGGAAAAAGCCTTGGGCTGCAGCCAAAGACCCAAACTTGAGAGATTCTTTAGATTCGACGATTGCCTGTTCTTTGGAATGCATCAAAAATCTTGCCCTTGCATCTTCTCCCATCATCCCCCATACGGCGCAAAAAATTTGGGAAATGCTGGGTCAGAAGACCGACCTTGCTAAGGAAAATTGGGATTGGGTTCGGAAGACGCCTCTTTCTACGAATCAACTTTTGCCTGAACCCCAAATCCTGTTCCGGAAAATTGAGGATCAAGAGATCGAAGAACAGATCCAAAAATTGGGTAAAGTAAAACCGAAGGAGACTATGACATCCGCATCGACCCACCAACCATTGAAATCAGCCATCCAATTTGAAGATTTTGAAAAACTCGACTTCCGCGTAGCGCAAATCTTAGAGGCAACGAAAATCCCTAAAGCGAAAAAGCTGCTCAAACTGCTCGTCGATCTTGGATTTGAAAAGAGGACTGTCGTCTCAGGAATTTCTCTCGCCTATGAGCCGGAACAGCTCATTGGCAAAAAGATCGTGCTTGTGGCCAATCTCGCCCCAGCGACAATCATGGGGATCGAAAGCCAGGGGATGGTCCTAGCCGCCCATCTCGATTCCCAGCTAGAGCTCCCCGCGATTCAAAATTTACCGCCCGGCTCGGTAGTATCATAATAATTCAAGTTGCTTGTCTAAACGGTAGATGAGAGAAGCCTCTCGTAGAGATTTTTCTAATCCTGTGTACCGTTTTTGTACTTGGTTATTGTGGATGGCGATCGCGATCGCCTTTTTTGTCCCGACAAGATAGACCTGTTTTTTTCCCCGCGTGACGGCCGTATAGAGAAGATTGCGATGGAGAAGTTTGTAGTGGGAAGTGTGGATCGGGATGATCGCACAGGGGCATTCGCTTCCCTGGAACTTATGGACTGAGGTGGCGTAGGCGAGGACGATTTCGTCGAGCTCAGAGAAGTGGTACTCCAATTCTTTTTCATCAAATGCGATTTTGGCAATCTCAGCTGTAGGATCGATCGCGATGATTTTTCCCAGATCCCCGTTATAGACGTTTTTGTCGTAATTATTCTTGATCTGCATCACTTTATCAGAGACATGAAGCCGATGCCCCGAGCGGAAAAGAGGGGTATTGCTCGGGTTTAGGAGCGATTGGAGCGCGTCGTTGAGCATTTCAGAGCCGATGATCCCTTTTTTCATTGGCGAGAGGACCTGGATATCTTCTACAGGATCGAATTTCCACAATTTGGGGATTTCGGTAGAGACAAGCTGAAGAATGATCTGCTGGATCGCCTCAGGAGTTTCGGCTTCAATGAAGTGGAAATCGCTCCGTTCTGCCGTTTCTACAAAAGGGAATTCCCCTTGGTTGATCCTGTGGGCATTGGTGATGATTTTTGATCCTTTAGCCTGTCTGAAGATTTCGGTAAGCCGCGTCACGCCGATGAACCCCGATTGGATGATATCTCTGAGGACATTGCCGGCCCCTACGCTGGGAAGCTGGTCGATATCGCCGACAAAAAGGAGACGCGCATGACTCGGGATAGCGCGGAGTAGATAAAAGAGGAGCGACGTATCGATCATGCTCGCTTCATCGACGATCAGCAAGTCGCATTTCAGCGGATTATCCCTGTTTTTCTTAAATCCGCCGCTTTTGAAGTCCATTTCCAACAGCGCGTGGATTGTGAATGCTTTTTGATGCGTGATCTGCGTAAGCCGTTTAGCTGCCCGCCCTGTTGGAGCGGCTAGGAGGATTTCGTTGGTTCTTTTTTTCGTAATTGCGATGATCGCATTGGTGATCGTGCTTTTTCCCGTTCCAGGCCCCCCGGTGATGATATGGACTTTTTCGGTGAGCGCCTTCACAACGGCCTCTTTCTGCTCCTTAGCGAATTGTATGGAGAGGTTCTCCTCTACCCATTGGGTTGCCCTCTCTCCGTCGATCGGCCGGATCCCCAACTGGCTTCCTGCTAATCTCGATAGATCTTTCGAGATTCCCTGCTCGAAGGCATACATTACCTTTAACCAAAGGGTCTGTTCTTGTTGGACCAGGAGTTTTTTTTCGACGAGCGATCTGATCTCTTTTTCGATTAAAGAAGGTTCCACATTGAGCGCTATTTGGGCGAGCGGCAGCAATTCGGCTATAGGAAAGCAGGTGTGTCCTTCATTGGTCTGCTCCCAGAGGAGGTGTTCGATCCCCGCTGCAAGCCTTGCGGGAGATTGGAGGGGAAATCCCATCTTTTGGGCGACCAGGTCGGCCATTTTGAAACCGATCCCAAAAACATCCTTGGCCAGTTTATAAGGATTTTCCTTTACTTTCTCGATGCTTTCGCTGCCGTAGGCTTTATAGATCTTTTGCGCATAACCGGGGCTTAGGCCATGCGCTTGCAAGAAGATCATCACATCGCGGATTGACTTTTGTTCTTCCCAACATTGGATGACGGTTTCTAATTTTTTTTCGCCGAGACCCTGGATTTCCAATAATCTTTCAGGCATTTCGTCGATTACTTTTAGCGTGTCCATTCCGAACCGCTCGACGATTTTTTTTGCATAGACAGGGCCGATCCCTTTGACCAGTCCGGACTCAAGGTATTTTTGGACTCCCATTAGATCGGAAGGGAAATCGATCGAATATTCGCTTACCTCGAATTGTCGGCCATGGGAGGGATGGTATTTCCATGTTCCTTTGCAAGTGACAGTCTCTCCTGGCTGCAATTGGGGGAATCTGCCTACGATGGTGGTGAATTCTTTTTTTTCCGACTCTTTTAATCTAGCGACAGTAAATCCATTTTCGGGTTGGACATAGACGATTGTTTCGATAAAGCCGCTGAGCTGATCCATAGCAAGAAATTTATCACTTCAAAGTGTTCAATGCATCATGTTTGTTAATATATGAGCATTCTCAGGCTAGAAGTGTAAAATAATTTTTTTACTTCTATTGACTTTGGGGAAAAGGCTTGCGAGAAAATGGGATTCAAAATTAACATGGTTTCTCATTTTATTCCGGGTTAGCTCAGTGGTAGAGCAGTGGACTGTTAATCCATTGGTCGTAAGTTCGAATCTTACACCCGGAGTTTCTTCTCCTTAGCTCTAGATTTTTCTTGGGCTTTTTCAATCTTTAGCTCCTTTTCTCCTAAGATACTCA
>CAYZHU010000019.1:0-17096 GCA_964477585.1 uncultured bacterium | reverse complement strand
TGAACGGAGGCTCATCAAATGCGCCGCCGCCATGGTCCTAGTAAAAGACATTGGGAAAGAATTTAAGGCGATCGTGACAGGGGCAAGCCCCAAGGGTACCTGGATCCGTCTCTTAGCTCCTCCGATCGAGGGGAAGCTAATAAAGGGATATGAGGGGGTCGATGTAGGCGACTTTCTCACTGCAAAACTAGTCCATGTGGACATCCGAAATGGCCATATAGATTTTGTAAAATTAAATTAATTTTTATTATATATAATTTATTTTAATTCTTTGATAAATCAATTTTTTATGATACACTTAATCAAGTTAAATAAATAATTAACCTTATAAAAAGAGAAAAAAATATGGCACACCCTACAGGAAGGTCTTCACCAGAACATTTTGGAAATTATTCTTTTAGAGACGATCAGTCTCCTCGAAAAAGAAGCCCTACCCCTGAGACTCTAAGGATTACAGTTACTTTCGAATCGGCTATTTCCGTCTCCAGAAGGGACTCTCACGCTGAAAGAAGAGATCGATCTCCGCGACAATTCAGTTTCTCTAGAAGAGATGAGCAGAAAGACGAAAGAGTAACAGCAGCTTCTTCTGGAATTGCAGCTCCTAGCAGTGATTCCGAGCGCCCCTACCATTATTCCAGACGGCATAACGATCTAAGAAATCCTGGTGCGTTTGTTTATTGTCAGATTAAAACTCAAATTAATAAAAATAAATACCAAACAGCTATTAATTTTGCTAGGGACAATCAAGAAGTATTGGATAGTCGATTTATTTACCTATTTATGGGCATTTTTTCTAAACTGACTGAAGGGCAGACTATATTTTTTCTAGGTATTGTTAACAATTTTATTCAAACAAAAAATTTGAGAGTTTCAATCTACCAAAATCTTCTGTCTAAAGTATTAGAATCATGTAACCTTGGTTTTATTAGAAAAATCTTATGTTCAATTGATTATTCATTTGCTAACTATACAGATACTGAAAAGGAAAAAATTATAAATACATTAACAGATTCAAAATATTACATAAAATGTCACCCATTATTCAAAATTGTAGAGGGAATTTTATCGGAAGTTCTCACAAACGGTGCAACGTCTAGGATAAAAGATCATTTTTGCAGTCGTTACTTAGCGCGGTTAGCAGAATCTGGCAGCGATAAAGATGTGGAAAGCGCTGAGATTGTTTTAAAAGAGCATATCGGCGAGCTTTCTCCAGCCATCCTGAATGATTCTGGAATACGGTGGTCTGATAGTTTTCGAAATTCTTTCAACCGGACTATATAACATATGTCAGTAGATCAATCTTCATTAAGTACTTTACGCACTTTTCTCACTCAATTGAATTATGCTGCAAAGGAACTTACCCATCAGCAAAAGTCGCAAGATGGATCAAAGCGGCAAAATATTGGGGAAGCTATTTGTGCTGTTCTCGATTCGCCGATGTATTCTAACCGGGCTCAAGCGCTTCAACTCCAAGGGCAATTAAATCATGTAGATCAACGGATCAAGGGGCTTTGGAATCTATTTTATCAAGAAGCATCGAGCCGCTCTGAGCGCTCTTTCCCTACAATCCAAAGACACTTTAGTAAGTTATTGAATTTATTTAATATTGATCAAGGACTCTTCAGCGACACTGATTTGAGTCTCTCCGCAACCGAATCGGCATCACTCCATAAACTATATGAGACTTTCAGCTCTCGACTAAGGATCCCCAACGATCGCCCGTTCCAGGAACAAGTCAAGCGAGATTTTATGCAAATCATGAGCCGACCCGCAGGCATCCAATTGATTGGTAAACTTTTAGAATTCTCTTGGGACTCGCTCGATCTGATCCCTGGAAGTGTATTTACATATTCTCCAAAGACGATTGCTTATAAAGAACATCAAATCGAATATGGGATCGCACCCATCATAGCTTTAGCAAGAGTTTCTTCGGCAGGCTTAGACAGTCAAGTGACCCCATCCTTTATCTGTTTGGCGCATGAATTATTTCATATGTATTGGCGACTTAACGAAGGTGATGGCTTCCAATTTCCTACTACTGCTGTTCCTACTGATTATCCCAATTGGGAAGAATATTATGTAATCCAAGATGAAAATTTATTGCGGCAACAATTTGGACTCCCTCCAAGAGAAACTCACTTTTTAGGATCTAATCTATCGGACACTCCTGGCGAACAATTGCTCCATAGCATAGCATCAGGAGCAGACGCCCAAATGAAGAGAGTATTGCCTCTTTGTTCAGAGGCAGAGATCAACAAGGCTATCCAAGCTACAATTGATACATTCAATTTTGATGCCTTCCAAAAAATTCAAGGATTGAAACAAGAATTGAAAAAACAAGCTGAGGCCAACCGAGGGGCTCGAAGGAACCTTCCTCCGATTACGACTCATTGGCAACAGATCGACATCCCATCCTCTATGGATTCCTCTCCCTCAATCTCTCCGCAAAGTTCCAGCCCTTCCCCCAATCCCGCGGTTCCCTATTGGCCCAATTTTTCCATTAATTCCCCTACTTTTCCTTCAAATCACTAGCAAACAATAGATCCTCTTTTTTCATCCTCTAACGAGGAAACCCCCGCCCCTAAGGGCGGGGTCTTTCAAAAAAGGCGCTTCGCCGATCCCTGTTCTAACACTTCCCAGCCTCAGAGCTCCGCTCCGTACCTCGGCAAAGGGCTCGCCCTTTGCAAACCCTGTTTTTGTCTATCTGCCTACGGCAGTTCCGCACGATTTCTTCGAAATCGGCGGCATGGCGGGGATGCCCCGCACCCCAAGAAAAATTATTAACCACAGAGATAGACACCACAGAGGAAAAAGTAATCAACCCATTTTTTTCTATCTTGCCGCTGCCATATGGCAGCGATCCTGCCGGCGCATCGCCGATCTCTGTTAAATCTCGTTCCAGAGCTTTAGAACGGGCTGAGAGCGCTCGAAGCTGAGGATGCTGATGGAAGCAACAGAGAGGGCAAAGAGCTTGCCCGATTCAACTGGAAGAGAAAGCCATCGGGCGGCTAGAGCGCGGAGAAAATGGCCGTGGGAAAAAAGGAGGATAGGGCCGCTCTCCTTTCGGAGAGTGGAGAGGAGATCGTCAGCGCGATCGGAGATTTGGTTTGGAGATTCTCCATTAGGCGCCCCTTGCTGAAAAAGAATCCAGCTGGGATTGATTTTGACGATTTGTGCGGTCGATTTTCCTTCATAATCCCCATAATTCCATTCTTTGAGACGAGGATCGATTTTGGGGCTCTGATTGAGCTGTGCGAGCTGACAAGTCTCAAGCGAGCGTTTCATAGGGCTGGAATAGATACTTGCCCAATGGATCTTCTGCAGCTTCTTTCGAAGGAGAAGCGCTTGCTGAACGCCTGTTTTCGTAAGGGAAAGGTCGGTCGATCCGGTATGCTGTCCCGATACAGTCCACTCAGTCTCCCCATGCCGGCAAAGATAGATCTCAAGCTTTGGTTGCCCAGAAGACTCCATAAATCATACTCTTGGTTTGGTAAGCAGCTAAGATCCGAAAAAGAGTTTTTGCAAAAAACCGATCCGACGAGTTTCCCTTGAAAAGAAAATCCCGAAGCTCGCGGGTCCGTAGCGCTTTGATCATCCTCCACCCACAGATCGCCCACGTTTTTTTTACCTGAGAAGAGAGATCTTGATATCCGATATTTTCAAAATGGGCTCCTTGAAGAAGTTGGCGATAATCGTTAGGGCTTCCCATGCTGGGCAATCTCCCTTCGCGGCAAATCGGCTCTAGAAAATATCTCTTTTCCCAAGATTTCGGCTGCTCTTTAGAGAGCCAGGCGCAAACAACAAACCTGCCTCCGGGGCGCAAAACGCGATACGCCTCTTGGAAAAATTTCGCTTTGTCCACCATATGCTCAGAACTTTCAATCGAGATGGCAACATCAAAACTCTCCGAGGGAAGAGGGTTTTTCAGCCAATCCGAGAGAAAATAGGTAACATCTTCCCCTTTCGATTTTGCATAATCGATCTGCCTCTCCGAAAGAGAAAAACCGGTTACCTTTGCCCCCCATCTGCGGCTGAGCATCCGGGCTGTCCCCCCATATCCGCATCCGATATCGCACACAGTATCTTTTGAAGAGATCTTCCCTTTTTCCACGACAAGCTCTACTAGCTTTTCGACTGCCTCTTCAGGAGTTTCATTCCCCTTTTTCCAAAGCCCATGGTGGACATGCTCCCCCCAGAGTTTCAAATACCACGGATCGAGCGAATTGTAGTGGGCCGCGACCGCATTCTCATCTTGCATTTCATTTGGGAAAATCATGCGACTGTAACCTCTTTACACAGGTAAATATCTTGGATCGTATTGAGGATCTTCACACCATCTTTCATCGGCTTTTGGAAGGCTTTGCGCCCTGAGATGAGACCCATCCCTCCCGCCCGTTTATTGATGACTGCAGTCATCGCCGCTTCGTGAAGGTCGTTTTTCCCAGAGGGGCCTCCAGAATTGATCAACCCGATCCTCCCATTGTATCCATTGATCACCTGATAGCGGGTGAGATCGATCGGATGATCGGTAGAGAGGGCTGTGTACATCTTCTCATCCATTTTGCCGAATTTAAGGGCTTTGAAGCCCCCGTTGCAAACAGGGAGTTTTTGCTTCAAAATATCGGCTCCGATCGTCGCTCCTAAGTGATTCGCCTGTCCTGTCAAATCGGCCGCCTCGTGGTAATCTTTATCGGCTTTGAAGGCGCTATTGCGCAGATAGCACCAAAGTACGGTCGCCATCCCGAGATCATGCGCTGCGGCAAACGCCTGGCTGATTTCGACGAGCTGCCTCCTGCTTTCGGCCGAACCGAAATAGATCGTTGCGCCAACAGCCGCACATCCCATATCGTAGGCCTGCCTTATGTTCGCAAAAATCGTCTGGTCATAGCTATTGGGATAGCTCAAAAGCTCATTGTGGTTGAATTTGAGAAGAAACGGGATTTTATGGGCATATTTACGGGCTACGCTCGCTAAAACTCCAAGAGTAGACGCGACTGCGTTGCATCCCCCTTCGATTGCTAAACGGACGATATTCTCCGAATCGAAATATTCGGGATTTGGGGCAAAAGAGGCTCCCGCGCCATGTTCAATCCCCTGATCGACCGGCAAAATCGAGAGATAGCCTGTCCCAGCAAGCCTCCCGTGTTTAAAGAGGGCTTGCAGACTTCTCAAGACGCGGATATTCCGGTCGCTTGGCAAGAAGATCCTGTCGACCCAATCGGGCCCTGGCAGATGGAGCTTATCTTTCCCCACTGTTTTGCAACTATGGCCTAACAGTTTTTCAGCTTCAGTTCCGAGAAGCGATTGTATTTCTGAATAATTCATGCAGGACATCTCCTTAACAAACCATCAGCATAAAAAAAACTTGTAAAATTCTCTACTTATTTTTTACCATGTAGCAATGAAATATTATTATGTCTTGATGGCCTTTGTCGCCGCATTATCGGGGATCCTTTTTGGATACGATACCGGAGTGATGTCGGGGGCTATTCTTTTCATCGCAGAAGATTATCCTCTGACGCCTGGGATGAATGGGATCGTCGTAGGAGCAGTTCTGCTAGGCGCGTTGACCGGCGCGATTTTTAGCGGGAGAATTACCGATTACTTCGGGAGAAGAAAACTCCTCTTGATCGTCGCCGTGATTTTCATGCTTGGGGCTTTGGGCACAGCTTTTACTCCCGATATCCCCATATTGATTTTAGGAAGAATCGTCGTCGGCGTTGCGATCGGGATCGCCTCTTATGTAGGCCCTCTTTACATCTCTGAAATTTCTCCAGTTGAACACCGAGGCGCTCTAGTCGCCCTGAACCAACTGGCGATCAGCATCGGCATTTTAGTCTCCTACATCGTCGATTACTTCTTCTCTTTCACAGGAAGCTGGCGCTGGATGCTAGGGCTCGGCGTCGTCCCCGGTTTCTTCCTCTTTCTCGGAATGCTCTATCTCCCTGACAGTCCCCGTTGGCTTGTTTCGAAAGGAATGGAAGAGAAGGCGCGCGCAATCCTCTCAAAAATCCGCGGTGGCGAGCGCGAAGTAGAGCATGAACTGGCTCAAATCAAGGTGACATTGAAAAAAGAGGCTGCCGACTGGAAGATCGTTTTTTCAAAACTGGTCCGCCCCGTCCTGTGGATCGGCTTTGCCCTTGCATTCATCCAACAGGTGACTGGGATTAATACCATCCTCTACTATGCCCCCACGATCTTGAAGATGGCGGGATTTGGAAACGATACCGTTTCCATCTTAGCTACGATGGGGATCGGCGTGATCTTCGTCCTCTTCACTATTCTCTCTCTTCCCTTCATCGACCGGTTGGGAAGAAGGCCCCTTCTTCTCGCAGGGCTTGTCGGGATGACAATCGGATTGGGAGTCCTTGCGTGGCTCTTCCAGACGCCCACTACCATTCAACCTTCGCTCCAATGGCTCGGCCTTGCAAGCATTTTTCTCTACATTGCCTGCTTTGCGTTTAGTTTGGGCCCCATCATGTGGCTGATGATCGCAGAGATTTATCCCCTCCAAGTGAGAGGCGTCGGCGCCAGCATGGCCACCTGTGTCAATTGGGCGAGCAACTTGCTAGTCACAGCCACCTTTTTGGAACTCGTCCATTTCTTCGGCGCGAGAGGGACCTTTTCTATTTATATGATTTGCAGTATCTTCTCGATCCTCTTTGTCTACTTCTTAGTCCCAGAGACAAAAGGGATTTCCCTTGAGGAAATTGAAGAGAATCTTTTCGCTGGGAAACCTTGGAGAAAATTGGGGAGTTAAACCGTGCCATTTTTTAAAGATATCGAACCTGTAAAATACCGCTACTACGACCCGAAGAAAAAAATCCTTGGGAAGACGATGGAAGAACAGCTCCGGATCGCCGTCTGTTTCTGGCACACTTTTTGCTGGGAAGGGAGCGACATGTTCGGCCTCCCCGCCTTCAACCGTCCCTGGCTCCGCACTCCAGAAGATAAGATCAAGGCCGGATTTGAATTCATCCAAAAAATGGGATTGAAATACTACACCTTCCACGACGTCGACGTCGCGCCTGCAGGCGTTTCGTTGAAAAAGATGGCCGACCTGATGGCTAAAGAGATGAGCCGCACTAAAATTGAGCTTCTCTGGGGAACAGCCAATATGACGGGCCATCCCCGCTATCTCGCAGGGGCCTCCACGAACCCCAACCCAGAAGTGTTTGCCTATGCCGTCCACCAAGTGAAGGAAGCGATCGATACGACCCACCAGCTCGGCGGGCAAAACTACGTTCTCTGGGGAGGACGGGAAGGCTACGAGACGCTCCTCAATACATCGATGCGCCAAGAGCTCGACCAATATGGACGTTTTCTATCTCTTCTCGCCGATTACAAGCACAAGATTGGTTTTAAAGGACTTCTCCTCATCGAGCCGAAGCCATGCGAGCCGGCAAAGCACATGTACGATTTCGACTGTGCTAACGCCTACGCTTTCCTCCAAAAATACGGGCTTGAAAAAGAATACAAATTCAACATTGAGAGCAACCACGCAACGCTTGCCGGCCATACTTTCCCCCACGAAGTTGCCTATGCTCTTGCCTTTGACATGTTTGGCTCGATCGATGCCAACGATGGAGATCTTCTCCTTGGTTGGGACACCGACCAGTTCCCAATGGATATCCCAGCCTATACGCAAGCCCTCTATCTCATCTTGCAAAAAGGGGGGATGAAATCGGGCGGCTTCAATATCGACGCCAAAGTGCGCCGTCAGAGCATTGACTTGCAAGATCTCTTCTACGGCCACATCAATGCCGTAGACACACTTGCCAAAGCGCTTCTTAACGCCGAGAAGCTTCTGCAAAAAGACACGCTGGAAGAGTTCAAGAAAAAGCGCTACGCCGGTTGGAAAACGGGCTTAGGCGCCAAAATGCTACAAGGGAAAATGACTTTTGAGCAGATTGCAGCTCACGTTAAGAAAGAAGAGATCGACCCGAAACCGGTCTCAGGGCGCCAAGAATGGCTCGAAGGAATCTTAAATTTTAGATAAACGAAAATTAATTCCATCTAGATTTATCATCTACAAAATACGGATATGCAGAATTTGAAAAGGGGCGTGAAGAATAATACTTTGTTTCTGGAAATTCAGTGTAAGGAAATTTATTTAAAAGTATTGTGCATATTTCATCGGCTTTATCTATTTTTTGTAGAGTATCGCGCAGATCTCTTGCTTCAATAAGAGCTGTTGCTGCATTGGATCCACCAGTTGGATCTTTTTTATTGAAAAGAATTTGATCCTTGATCAATTTGATCGATGCAAATCTCCCATCTTTAGCTAGCTCGCGGATATCATTGCTATTGATTGTATGTTTGTACCAGAACCATCCCCCCTTGCGGAGCCGTTCTTCTGCTTCTTTGGTTTGACCGCACTGTAGAGCTTCTTGCAGCTTCCAGCTTTGGTAAAAAAGGCCCACAACAGAAATTGCCATGAGGATATTAAATAAACAGTCTCCCCAAGACCTTTGAATTTTATTAAAATTCTCGGGAGCATTATTATTAGTATTATTTACAGCACTAACATTCGTCATAATAGTTAAATTATATCACTATTAAAAATAAAAATCATTATCAAATAAATAACTAATAATCAATTACTTAGAATTTTCGCATTCTTCGTACTTTTTAAGCAGAAGAGCATAGTGTTTGGAAGAATGGGGATTGGGGTTGATTTGGGGCGGCAGAGGAGCTGTGAAGGGGGAGATTACCTCCTTCCAGCTTTTATCGGGATGGCTGGCGCGGGCAGCCGTGAGGGCGGCGCCCAGGGCGGTCGATTTGGGAACAGAGCTACGGAGGACAGGACAATTGTGGACATCAGCCATGATCTGCAAGATCGGTATACGATTGGAGACCCCCCCAGTGGCATAAATGAGTGTGGGGTGGAGCTTCATCCAGGCCGAGTGGAGCCGCATGGAAAGCATCTGCGATTCGACGATCGCCCGACAGTTGGCTGCGACATCATTTGGGTCTAAATCAAAGCGGCGAATGCCAGGCTTTAAGACTTTAGGGACAATCTCTTGATCAAAATAGGGAAGCAAGATCCCTTTTCCTGGTTTAGTGGATAGGAGCGCCTTGTCAAAATCTTCCCAATCGATTTTATATTGATTGCGTAATTTTTGGATTGCGAGGGCTCCATTTAGAAAGCAATTGAGAGGCATGTAATCGCCCGTGGGGCTTACAAAGAGATTCCCTTCCCCTGCTGGGTCTACATGAAATTGTTTGAGAGTCCCAAAATGGGTAAAGCTCGTCCCTACGCTGATCCCTACAATTCCCTCTTCTACGAGACCTAGACCGATCAGGCTGCTTGGATTGTCCCCCGTCCAGGGGAGGACAAGAGCGTCAGGATTGATCCCATATTTGGAAGCGAAATAGGGATGGACCGTTCCAAACACCTTGCTTGTTTCAGAAAGAGAGGGCAATTTTTTTTCTAAATCGGGAGCTGTAGATTTCAGGGCGAGCGGATGCCATTCTTTTTTTCTGATATCCATCAAGTTCATCCCTGAACCATCGCCATAATCGATCGGGGCGATCTGCCCTGCTAAGATCGAGGCCATGAAAGAACTCACCAAAGCGATAGAAGCTGTTTGAGCGTAGGCTTTCGACTCCTGTTTGTAAAACTTTCGGATTTGGGAAGCGGTAAAGCGCTCGATCAAGTCAGAGCCGGTCATCTCTACAGCTTTTTTAACTCCCCCCAAACTCTCTCGGATTTCGCGGCATTCTTCAGAAGTAGAAGCATCCATCCAGATAGGGGAAGTAGATCTGGAAAAAGCCCCTTCCAACTGCTCTTTTAGACTTTTTTGAGGTGAGAGTTTTTGCAGCCTTTCTAGAAATGATCCGTTCAAATAGACCGAACCGTGCTGCTGCGCCGATCCAGAAATTGCCTGAATTTTTTTCAGGTCGATCCCTTTCATTTCCTGGAAGATCAGATCTAGCGCCTCGAGCCACATGAGCTGAGGGCTATGGACAATGAGAGGATCTGAATGGCGCAATGTTCCCGCAATAGTTTTGTATTGCGGGAGCGTCTTTTCAAAATTGATCGACGCCTCAAAGACAACTTTTTTCCGATCGAAATCGATCACTATTGCCGAGAGGCTCTGCGTACTACAATCGAGTCCTAAAAACAATCCCATTCACTGGAGATACTACTAACCCCCGCAAATTATACACAACCTCGAACATTCGGGACGTCAGCAACTAAATGACAGAAGCTTTTTCCTTTTAGCGCGCATCGGAAAACGCCGTAATCATTCACGAAAACTGCTATGGAACCGACTGCGAGTGTTGCAGCTAAAGCTAACTTCTTTCCATCTGTAATTTTAATTTCCCTTGGATCAAGTTTCCAATCAGCTCCTGATTTTGCAAGTTTATAAGCTGAAAACAGACCAGCAGCCACACAGATAGTTTGAATCGCAAATGGCTGATTTATGTAACAAACTTTACCAAAATTCCACACTGCTTTAGCGGTTTCCTTAGCACAATAAGCACCTAATTCAGCGGCTTTTCTTCCAAAATACGTTGCATAACCTACAGCAGACATAACATCTCCTTTTGTTAAAAAGGGAGAGAACATAAAGAAGAGGTAGATTAAACTAAAGTGAATTAATTTTTATCAGGAATGAGAAGATTCTATATGTTTCTCTGCGTCTTTGCGTTGATTTTTTCGGAGAACGAAAGCTCGGTTCGGTATGGGTGTGTATAATTCAGATCGTAGTCTGTCGTCAATTCTGATATCCTCCGATGAGGAGATCTTCGACAATTTTTCCACTGATCAGGTGCTCCTGAAGGATTCTCTCCAAGTTTTCCACCGTGCATGAATGATACCAAACTCCATCTGGATATACGACCGCAATGGGGCCTTTGCTGCAAATGCGCAGGCAATTGGCGCGGGTCCGCCAAATATGCGCTCTTCCGCTCAAATTAATCTCTTCGACGCGGCGCTTTAAATACTCCCAAGATTCCAACCCCGCTTCTTTGGAGCAGCATTTCGGGGATCCTTGGTCGCAGCATAAAAAAATATGTCTTCCTGGGCTTCCAATCTGTAATTTTTGGACAGCTAAGGCCATTTTTTCGTCGATCATTACAACCTATTCAATGTGGAGGAGGAACGATTTGAGGTAGCTGCTTTCGGGATGGAAGATAGATACTGGATGGTCGTGAGCGGGCCTATGGCGGGAGAGGATCTGGACGGAGCGTTTGGCTTCGAGAGATGCGCGGAAAAGTATGTTTTGGAAGAGCGGCTCTTCGACGTGGTAAGAACAGGAACAGGTAAGGAGGAGAGCGCCAGGTTTCATCTTCTCTATTGCATAGCGGTTGAGCTCTTTGTAGGCGCGAAAAGCTGTGGCAATATCTTCCCGCTTCTTGACAAAAGCAGGCGGATCGAGAATCACAAGATCATAATCCCAAGCAGCTGTTTTCAGATAATCGAAGACGTCCGCCTCAATTGAGTTGTGGCGAGAGAGCTGATTGAGGGAGAGATTCTTTTCAAGGCGGCTTAAGGCTTTTGAGCTGATCTCAACGCTGTCTACATGAGAGGCGCCGCCAGCTAGGGCCGAAAGAGAAAATCCCCCGGTGTAGGCAAAGCAATTGAGCACTTTTTTATTGGGCGCTAGCTCCCGGACGAGGGAGCGCATCTCTCTCATGTCTAGGAAAAGACCAGTCTTCTGCCCCTCGAAGAGATCGACCGAGTAGCGAAGACCATTTTCAAGAACTTCAATTTCTGTGATGGGCTCGCCATAAACATGGGCCCGGATTTCCTGCAGGCCCTCTTTTTTCCGGAGGAACGAGGTCGATTTTTCGATGATGCTGCGAGGTTGGAACACCTGGATCAAATGAGAGATGATCTGGGACTTTAGTTTTTCAATTCCAGGATTGGAAATTTGGAGGACCAAGACGTTGTTGTAACTATCTACGACAAGGCCGGGAAGTCCATCCCCTTCGGCGTTGATGAGACGGATCGCATTTGTCCGCGCAGAATCAAAAAGCCTTCGACGCAAAGAAGCGGCAGCAGTAATCCGATTAAAAAGGGCCTCTTCGATCGTCTCATCGCCAAAGGCGATCATATGCGCCATGATGGAGCGCCCTTTATTGAAAGCGGCCAGACCTAGTTTTTTCCCAGTAGAGGACCTAACTTCGACAATATCGGCTTCTTGAAAAGAGGCGACAGCCCCTGAATAGATCCAGTGGTGCTTCTGAAGAATCGGCTTTTCTTTGCCGGCTTTTAAATTAATGCTAATTTCCGCTCTCCTGTTTTGACTTCAGCGATGACTCTGCCAATCAAATCGTAATCGGCCGCATCTGTGATCTCCACTTCATAGAGTTTCCCAAATGCTGTCACTTTTCGCCCATCATTGATGATGATCTGCCCATCGATTTCAGGGCACTGTCCCCAGTAGCGGGCGCGTAGGAGAAGTTCCGATTCTGGATGAAACCCTTCGACAATGGCTTGGACTTTCCGGCCGATCATCTGCTTGGAGCGCTTTTTAACCGCCTTGAGCTGTGCAGCGGCTAACCGATCAAAACGGTCTTGCTTCACTTCAGGGGAAATTTGATTGGGAAGCTTAGCGGCATAAGCTTCTTTCTCAAGAGAAAATTGGAAAATTCCCACATTGTCAAGGGGGTATTTCTGGACAAAGTCAATGAGTTCTTGGAACTGCTCTTCCGTCTCCCCGGGAAATCCAACCATGAGGCTCGTCCGGATCACTACATTAGGCACTCGAGTGCGCAATTTCTGTATGATCTCGATGATCTCTTCTTTCGAAGTGGTCCGATGCATTGCCTTGAGCATCTCATTATTGATGTGTTGGATCGGCATATCGAGATAGGGGCAGATCCTCTTGTCGCTTTGGATGATCTCAATCAGTTCATCATCGATCTCATCAGGATAAAGATAGAGAAGGCGGATCCAGAACTGTTTTTTTACCTGGAGCATCTCGCGGAGAAGCGCAGCGAGCGCCCCTTTTTCTTTTCGATCTTTACCGAAATCGCCGAGATCTTGGGCGATCAAAATAATCTCAAAAACGTCTTGCGAGAGAAGCGCGTTGAATTCTTTTAAAACCTGCTCTTTTGTCTTGCTTTTCAGCGGGCCCTTAATCGTTGGAATGATGCAGAAGGCGCACCGCTTTTTGCACCCTTCGGCGATTTTCAAATAGGCATAGTGTTTGGGCGTCGAGAGAGTGCGGGGAATTTCGCCCCACTCGAGATAGCTCCGGGCCGTTGTAACCGCTTCGCCTGCAGCGTCAGAGCGGACTGCGTCGAGGATTTTTTCCACATCGCCTGAGCCGAGCATATAGTGGATATTGGGAAAATGTTCTTTCAGCTCGCCACTATGTTTTTGCACCATGCAGCCAGCGATGATCATTTTCGCCTCTTGCTTTTTGATTTCAAAGAGTTCGCGGATCGTGCTTATCCCCTCTTGACGCGAAGATTCTAGAAAGCCGCACGTATTGACCACGAGGTAATCGGCCTCTTCCGGGGCAGGGGTCACTTCATACCCAGCTTTCAGGAGAATCCCGATCATCACCTCGCTATCGACCAGGTTCCTGGCGCAGCCGAGGCTCGTAAAGTGAAATTTATTCTTAAAGTCTACTTTTCTAGGAAACATGCGGGGAATTATACACTGTGCTATTTTGATGGGCAAGATGATTACATATCTTTTTAGAAAAGCCCTCATCCTCCTCATTTCCCTCTGGTGCGTGATTACTGGTACTTTCTTTTTGATGCATCTCATCCCAGGAGACCCTTTCATCGGGGACCGGGTGATCCCCGAAGAGGTGCTCCGGTCTCTGTATGCCCATTACGGGCTCGATCAGCCTATCTGGGTCCAGTATGGAAAATATTTGAAAGGGGTATTTCACTTCGATTTAGGCCCCTCGATCGTCTATCAGGGGAGAACTGTCAACCAGTTCATCAGAGAGGGTTTTCCGATTTCCGCGCAGCTCGGGCTGCAGGCTCTTTTTTTCTCAATCCCCTGCGGGATCCTACTGGGGACTTGGGCGGCAATCAAAAGGACAGAGTGGCAAGATAGTTTTGCAATGGTCATCTCGACGCTAGGAGTTTCAGTCCCGAATTTTGTTTTATCCAGTCTTTTACAGTTCATTTTTTGCGTCAAGCTCCACCTACTTCCTGTCGCCCGGTGGGGATCATTTGAGCATACGATCCTGCCTACAATTGCTCTAGCCGCCATGCCGACCGCCTTCATCGCAAGGCTTATCCGCTCCAATATGGTGGAAGTGCTCCAGCAAGATTATATCCGGACCGCGCTGGCTAAGGGGCTGCCTCTCTTCCGAATCTCCCTTTACCATGGGCTTCGAAATGCGATCCTCCCAGTCATCACTTATCTCGGCCCTGTTGCGACCCAGATCCTGACGGGAAGTTTCATGATCGAAAAGATTTTTGCGATCCCCGGCCTGGGACAATGGATGATCCATAGCATCAATGGACGCGATTACCCAATGATCATGGGGCTCACGATCTTCTTTAGTTCATTTTTGATGATTTCGATGTTCCTAATCGATATTCTTTATTCGCTCTTAGACCCAAGAATCCGGATAGCAAAAAAAGCAGCATATGCGTGAGTATTTGAACGACGCTTGGGAGCGATTGAAAATCAACCCGGCCGCTATTTTTGCTCTCGTCATACTCTCTATCCTCCTCTTCATGGCCATTTTTGGACCCTATATTTCCCATTATTCATTTTCCCAGATCCAGCTCGAAATGAAAAACACCCCTCCAGATAAGCAGTTTTGGTTTGGGACCGATGAACTGGGACGCGATCTTTTTGCTCGGGTTTGGTGGGGAGCCCGCATCTCCCTTTTCATTGGGATAACAGCGGCAACTATCGATGTGATCATCGGGGTGCTTTGGGGATCGACAGCCGCTTTTCTCGGAGGAAAGCTAGATGAGATGATGATGCGGATCTGCGATATCCTCTACGCTATCCCCTATCTTCTCGTCGTGATCCTTCTCACTGTCATCCGCGGCACGGGGATCTTGACAATCTTGATCGCGATGACGATCACCGGATGGATCAATATGGCGCGGATCGTTCGAAGCCAAATCCTCCAATTGAAGCAGCTCGATTACATCACCGCCGCAAAAGCGATCGGCGCCTCCCCTGCCCGGATCCTCTTCCGCCATTTGATCCCCAATGCGATTGGCCCGATCATCGCCGCAATGACCCTCACTGTTCCGACTGCTATTTTTACCGAGGCGTTCCTCAGTTTCCTCGGCCTTGGGGTCCAAGCGCCAGCTGCAAGCTGGGGAGTGATGGTCAATGATGGCCTCAGCGCGATGCGCTACTATCCTTGGCGCCTTCTCTTCCCCGCTGCGATGATCACGTTAACGATGCTCTCCTTCAATCTTCTGGGCAACGCCCTTCGAGACGCCCTCGACCCGCGGTTGAGACGATGAAAGAAATCCTACAGGTGAAAAATCTCCGGGTCTCGTTTTCCAATCTACAAGCTGTCCGAGGGATCTCCTTTTCAATTTCTGAAGGGGAAGCGGTCGGCTTAGTAGGCGAATCAGGATCTGGGAAAAGTTCTGCCGTCCAGGCGCTTACGCGGCTCATCAACGCGTCCGTTTCGGGAGAAGTGTGGTTTGAAGGGGAAGAGCTACTCGCCCAACCGGAGAAGAGATTGAGAGAGATTAGAGGAAAAAAATTCGGGATGATTTTCCAAGACCCGATGACCTCTCTCAACCCTACAATGAAAATCGGCCGCCAGATTATGGAAGGTCTCCTCTACCACCGTTTAGCGAACGGCAAAGAGGCGAAACGGAAAGCGATCGAACTTTTAGAACTCACTGGGATTCCCGATCCAGAGAGCCGCTTTTTCCAATATCCCCACCAATTGAGCGGAGGGCAAAGACAGCGGGCGATGATCGCCATTGCCCTCGCCTGCAACCCCCGCCTCATCATCGCAGATGAACCCACGACAGCCCTCGATGTAACGATCCAAGCCCAGATCCTAGAACTTCTCAAGAAACTGCAAAAACATTTCCAAACAAGCCTACTCTTGATTACCCATGATCTTGGGGTCGTCGCCTCGATTTGCGAGCGGGTGTTGGTGATGTATGCGGGGCAAATCGTCGAATGGGGCAATGTGCGCGATGTGCTCCTCCATCCCAAACATCCCTACACCCAGATGCTTCTCCGCTCATCGCCCAGTTTGAAAACCCCAAAAAATTCCCCTCTTCAAGTGATTGAGGGAGCGCCTCCCAATTTGACCTCCCCTCCCGTCGGGTGTGCATTTCGAGAGAGATGTCCTTTTGCCGCCCCTCTTTGCGCGCAAGATCCCCCGGTCCAAAAATCGATCCTTTGCTGGAGAGATACATGAGCTTGCTCGAAGTGAAACATTTGAAAAAGGACTTTGCGGTTGGGAAAAAAGTGATCCACGCTGTAGATGATGTGAGTTTTTCGATCGAACGGGGGGAAACTCTCGGCCTTGTCGGGGAATCGGGGTGTGGCAAATCGACCTTAGGCAGAATGCTCCTCGGCCTTATCCCTCCAACATCGGGCTCCATTTTTTTTGATGGGGCTCCCCTGTCTTCGAAGCGGGAGCGATATCGGCGGATGCAGATGATCTTCCAAGATCCATATGCCTCGCTCAACCCCCGGATGCCGGTTGGGGAAATCATCGCTGAGCCGTTAAAGATCCATGGGATCAAGCGGAATATCGATGAATTGCTCGATCTCGTCGGTCTTCCTCGGAGCGCTAAAGGGAGATATCCCCACGAATTTAGCGGAGGGCAAAGACAGAGGATCGGGATTGCCCGAGCCATTTCGCTCAATCCAGAATTCATCGTCTTAGACGAGCCGATCTCAGCGCTCGATGTATCGATCGCTGCCCAGATCGTCAATCTCCTGATCCAGCTTCAGAAAGAGTTCCATCTCACCTATCTTTTTATTTCACACGATCTCGCGATGGTGAAGTATCTCTCTACCCAGATTGCTGTGATGTATCTCGGAAAGTTTGTTGAAATAGGGCCCGGGGAAAAAATCTATTCTTCCCCCGAGCACCCCTATACACAGCTTCTCCTATCTTCTATTCCAAGCAAAATTCCCCAATTGAGCGACTCCGCGCATGAACTTCGCC